>JANMKO010000595.1:0-2575 GCA_031372085.1 Betaproteobacteria bacterium | reverse complement strand
GAGGCCCGGGCCCAGGAGGTGATTTCGGGCATTACCGCCAACCTGGCACGCACCCCCAAAGGCAATGACCGTGAGCAGGCCAAGGCCATCTTCGACGGCAAATGCGACATCGCGCTGATGAACACCTATTACCACCCGCTGATGGCGGCCAACCCCGAGCAGCGCGCCTGGGCCGACGCGGTGGGGGTGTACTTTCCCAGCCAGGCGGGCAAGGGCACGTTCATCATGCGGTCGGCGGTGGCGCTGACCAAAAACCGCGACAACCGCGACTTGGCGCTCAGCCTGCTGGAGTTCATGGCCTCACGCGACGGGCAGCTGGCGATGGTGGCCGCCACCAAGCAGTACTCGGTGCTGCCGGGCGTGCCGGCGCACCCGCTGATGGTCAAGCTGGGCGCCGAGCAAGGGCTGACCGACGGCCGGTTCAAAGTTGATTTTGTGCCGCTGGCGGCAATCGCCGGCAAGCGCGAGGATGTGCTGAAGTACATCAACCAGATCCGCTTTGACGCCGAGCGGTGATGCGCTGGCCGGGCCCGCACCCGGTGCCTGGCCTTTTGCGGCGATGACCCCGGCCGCGCTGGCGCGCTGGGTGCTGGCAGCCCTGCTGGCGCTGTGCGCGCTGCTGCCGGCCGGCTACCTGCTGGCCACGGCGCTGCCCATCCTGCTGCAAGGCGGCTGGCTGCTGCACTTTGCCAGCACCACCCTGCCCGGCCAGGCGCTGACCAGCATCGCGGTGGCGTTGGAGGCATCGGCGGTGGCCTTTGCCGTGGGCGCGCTGCCGGCGGTGCTGGTGTCGAAATTCGACTTCAGCGGCCGGCGCCTGGTGACGGTGCTCAGCCTGCTGCCGCTGCTGCTGGCGCCGGCGGTCACCGTCAGCACCTGGGTGGGGGTTTTTTCAGCCTCTTTTTTTGAGGGCCGGCACGCACTGGCCATCCAGCTCGGGCTGGCCGGCTCACCCTACCTGTTCATCGTCTTCCGGGTGGCGGGCTCGCGCATGCCCAATTCGTTTGCCGAGCTGGCCGCTGGGCTGGGCCTGGGTTTTGGCCAGCGCCTGCGGCGGGTGCACCTGCCGGCTTACGCCGTGCCGGTGGCCGCCGGCCTGCTGATCGTCTGGGCGCAGACGCTCGGCGACTACGCCGCCGCCGACCGCCTGGGCATCCAGACGCTGAGCCTGGCCATCCACAACTTCTGGTTTGCCAGCCAGAGCGCAGCGGTGGCGGCCATCGTCGCTTGCGTGCTGATCGTGCCGGCGCTGGCCGGGGTGGTGGTGGCGGCCTGGGCCAGCACCCGGGTGATCAACCAGAACCCGGTGCCACCCGCATCGGCCGCCGCCAGCCGAAAGCCGCTGCGGCCACTGGCCGCCAACGGCCTGCTGGCCTGGACTACCGCCTGCGCGCTGGCCAGTTTTGGCGTGCCCGAGGCGCTGACGCTGCGCTGGGCGGCGATGACCTGGCAGCGCACCCGCTTTGCCGCCATCCCGGGCGATGCGCTCAACTCGGCGTTGACAGCGCTGTGCACGGTGGCGCTGGTGCTGGCGCTGTGCGGCTTGACGGCGCTGCTGATGCGGTCGGGCGCGCGCTCACGCAGCGCCGAGCGCGTGCCGTGGCTGTTTCTGGCCAACTACTTTCTGCCGTCGCTGGTGCTGGCGCTGGCGTTTGTGATGATGAGCCGCGACGGCTCGGTGGGCGCGGCGCTGCTGGGCCCGCTGCGCGACAGCCGGCTGTTGATCGTGCTGGCCGAGACGCTGCGCTACCTGCCGCTGGCCATGCTGCCGATGCTGGACGCGCTGCGCCGCACCCCGCCGGCGCTGATCGAGGCCGCCCGGGCGCTGGGCGCCGGGCCGGTGCGGGCCCGCGCGGTGGCCTTTGCCGGCCACCTGGGGCCGGCGCTGCTGCTGGGCGGCGCGCTGGTGTTCATCGAGGCGGTCAAAGAGCTGGACATGAGCCTCACCCTGCAACCGTTTGGCTACTCGTCGCTGGCGCTGAAGATCTACGCCTTCTCACGCCACCAGAACATGGACCGCGCCGCCGCCTGGGTGCTGATCAGCCAGGCCCTGAAGCTGGGGCCCTGGCTGCTGCTGGTCTGGCGGCTGGACGGGCTGGGCGCTCGCCGGCCGACATGACCCCACCGCAGGAGATGCCATGCTGGTCGTGAAATCGTTGAGCCGGGTGGTACCGGGGCCTGCGGGGGGTCAGGCGGGGGGTCGGTTGATCGTCAATGACGTCTCGTTCAGCCTGGCGCCGGGTGAGATTCTGGCCGTGCTGGGCCCGTCGGGCAGCGGCAAAACCTCACTGCTGCGGCTGGTGGCCGGCTTTGATGCCCCCACCGGCGGCAGTGTGCAGTTGCACGGCCGGGCGGCGTCAGTGGCCGGCCGGGTGCTGCTGCCGCCCGAGCAGCGCGCGCTGGCGGTGGCGTTTCAGGATGCCACGCTGTTTCCCCACCTGGATGCGGTGGGCAATGCCGCTTTTGGCATCCGGGCGGCAGGCCGGGTTGATCGGCAAAACCGGGCCCGACAGGCGCTGCAAGACATGGGCATGGCCCACTTCGAGGGCCGTGACGTGGCCACGCTGTCCGGTGG
>JANMKO010000576.1:0-2667 GCA_031372085.1 Betaproteobacteria bacterium | reverse complement strand
CGTGCGCTCGTCGACCGGAAAAAAGCCCATCGTCGCGCCGTACTCGGGCGCCATGTTGGCGATGGTGGCGCGGTCGGGCAGGGTGAGGCTGGCCGTGCCGTCACCAAAAAACTCGACAAACTGGCCCACCACTTTTTCTTGGCGCAGCCGCTCGGTGACGGTGAGCACCAGATCCGTGGCGGTGACGCCCTCACGCAGCCGGCCGGTCATCTCGAAGCCCACCACATCGGGCGTCAGCAGGTACACCGGCTGGCCCAGCATGGCCGCCTCGGCCTCGATGCCGCCCACGCCCCAGCCCACCACGCCGACGGCGTTGATCATCGTGGTGTGGCTGTCGGTGCCCACCAGCGTGTCGGGGTAGTACAGCTTGCCGGCGGCTTTGTCACCGTCCGGCGGCGCGGTCTTGTGCACCCCGCGCGCCAGGTATTCGAGGTTGACCTGGTGCACGATGCCGAATCCCGGCGGCACCACGCCAAAGGTGTCAAACGCCTGCATGCCCCACTTCATGAATTCATAGCGCTCGCGGTTGCGCTGGAATTCGAGCTTCATGTTCAGGTCGAGTGCCTTGGCGCTGCCAAAGTAGTCGACCATCACCGAGTGGTCCACCACCAGATCGACCGGCACCAGCGGCTCGATCAATTTGGCCGATCGGCCCAGCTGCACCGCCACATTGCGCATCGCCGCCAGGTCAGCCAGCAGCGGCACGCCAGTGAAGTCTTGCAGCACCACGCGGGCCACGACAAACGGAATCTCGGCACTGCGCGGCGCCACCGGCTGCCAGTGCGCCAGCTGGTGCACCTGCTCGGCCAGCACCCGCTGGCCGTCGCAGTGGCGCAGCACACTCTCCAGCACGATGCGGATGGCCACCGGCAGGCGCGACAGATCGCACCCGATCAACTGGCCGAGAGCGGGCAGTGAGTAGAAGCGGCCGGTTTTGCCGGGCGCGGGCTCAAACGGCAGGCAGGTGGCGGCGAAGGGGTGGGGGGCGGGTGGGGCAGCCGGTGGGGCGTCGGGCGGGGTGTCGAGGGTTGGCATCGTGTGGTCTCGGGTGGGTTGTGGCGGCCAGCGGTGCCGATGGGCGCAGTGTGCGCTGATCCGATCAAACCGCCTGCCGCCAGCGGGCCGCCCAGCGCCCGACGCGCTCAAACACGCCGTCCACCACCAGCGCCAGCAGCCCCAGCACCAACGCGCCCTGGATCACGTAGGCGGTGTTGAAGCCGCTCAGGCCGACGATGATGGGTGAGCCGAGCGTTTTGGCGCCGACGGTGGACGCAATCGCCGCCGTGCCGATGTTGATGGCCACGGAGGTGCGCACGCCCGCCAGCAACACCGGCGCGGCCAGCGGCAGCTCGGTGTGCCGCAGCCGCTGCCAGGGCGTCATGCCGCAGCCGGCGGCGGCGTCCAGCACGGCGGCCGGCACCGCTTCGATGCCGGCAATCGCGCTGCGCAGCACCGGCAGCACGCCGTACAGCGAGAGTGCGATCAACGCCGGGGCGCTGCCAAAACCGATCAGCGGCGCGGCGATGGCCAGCACCGCTACCGGCGGCACGGTCTGGCCGACGGCCACCAGCGTCTCGACCAGCGGCCGGAACGCCCGCCCCGCCGGGCGGGTGACAAAGAGGCCCGCCGCTGCGCCGACGATCACCGCCGCCGCGCTGGACAGCGCCACCAGGCCCAGGTGCGCGCCCAGCAGCGCGGCAAAGCTGTCTTGCGCGTAGAGCGGCCGGTCGAGCGCCGGAAAGGCGGCGGCAAACACGGGCTTGAGCAGCGGCATGCCCCAGGCCAGGCCCAGCAGGGCGGCGCCGGCCCACGGCAGTGGATCGCGCCACCAGCCCGGGCGCGCTGGCGCGGCGGCCGGGCGGGGCTGGGGCGGCGGGCGCGGGGGGGTCAGCGGCATGTCAGGCGGCTTCTTGCCGCGTCATGGGCCGCGTCATGGGCGGCTTCATGGTCTGCATCGCGTCCTGTAACACGGTCTGCATCCCGGATTGCATCGCGGTTTGCATCCCGGCCTGCATCCCGGACGGCAAACGGATTGCATCCCGGCCTGCATCCCGGCCTGCGTCCCGGTCGGCATCACAAACCGGCGCCTGGCCCGGGCCGCAGCAGATCGGCCAAATGCACCGCGCCCAGCAGCTTGCCCTGGTCATCGGCCACCGCCAGCCGGTCAACCTGCCGCGCCAGGCACAGCGCCAGCGCGTCACGCTGGCTGGCGGCTGCGCTGATCGGCGCGCCGTTGGCCGGCGCACTGCGGGCCGGCTGATCCGGGCGCATGATTTGCGCCACGCTTTGCAGCGCCAGCCGGCGCAAGCCGATCTCACTGCCGCCCAGAAAATTGGCCACCCACGGCGTGGCCGGTTGCGCCAGCAGATCGGCCGGCGTGCCGTGCTGCTGGACGCGCCCGCCGTCCAGCAGCACCACCCGGCTGGCCAGGCGCAGGGCTTCGTCGATGTCGTGCGTCACCAGCACGATGGTTTTGCCCGACGCCCGGTGGATGCGCGCCATCGCTTGCTGCATGGCGGCCCGGCTGACCGGGTCAAGCGCGCCAAACGGCTCGTCCATCAGCAGCATGTCGGGATCCGCCGCCAGCGCGCGCGCCACGCCCACGCGCTGCTGCTGGCCGCCTGACAACTGGTGCGGGTAGCGGCCGCGGTAGGTGGCGGCGTCCAG
>JANMKO010000570.1:0-2570 GCA_031372085.1 Betaproteobacteria bacterium | reverse complement strand
CTACGACCCGTTTTTGTACTTCCACGGTGAGGAGCAGGCCTTTGCGCTGCGCGCCTGGACCCGGGGCTGGGACATTTTTCACATCCCCGGCATGCCGGTCTACCACCAGTACACCCCGCCCGGCGCGGCCGACCGGCCGATTCATTGGTCAGCCGAGCTGGATGCGCAGCGCCGCCAGCGCTCAGCGGCGCTGACCGCAGCCGCCAACCAGCGGCTGGCCGCGCTGCTTTGGCAGGGCGCAGACCTGGGGGTGTACGGGCTGGGGACGGTGCGCTCGCTGGCCGATTACGCGGCCTTCAGCGGCATCGATTACGCGGCGCGGCAGATAGCGCCGATGGCGCAAAAAGCGCGGTTTGGGTATTGAGCCGCCCGCAGTGCCGGCGTTGCCAGGATCAGCAGCACGCCAGCACGCCAGCACGCCAGAACGCCAGCACGCCAGCACGCCAGAACGCCGTCATGGCACCGGCGGGCGCTGGGCGTCCAGGCGCAGCAGCAAATCCTCGGCGGTGCTCTCGATGCGCACGGCCGTCAGGCCCAGCAGCAGGTCGCCTTGCAGCGCCGTCTCGGTGGCCGTCTTGCTGCGGTAGCGGGCCACCGCCTCACGCGCCACCGCGTCCATCTGCCGGTTGCGTTCGCGGGCGTCGGCCAGCGCCTGGGTGGCGGCTTCCAGCCGGGCCACCAGCGCCCGGTTGGCGGCGCTGCGCTCATCGCGCTCGGCGCGCAGTGTGGCCTCTTGTTGCTGGTGCTGCTCGGCCAGCGTGGCCTGACGGGCTTCGTCCCGCGCCTGGGCCTGGGCCAGCGCGTCGGCATGGGCCTGGCGCTGCTGGGCGGCCGCAGCCAGCGCGGCTTGCAGCGCCGCTTGCGCCTTGCGCAAATCGGCCTGCACGCCGGCCAGCCGGGCCTGGCCGCGCTGTTGTTGCACCGCCTGGTCTTGCTGCACTTGCTGCCACGCGGACTTCTCGGTCTGCAGGGCGTCCCGCTGCTGCTGGGCTTGCTGCAGCGCGGCCTGCGCGCGGCGCAGCGCCTCGCGCTCGCGGCTGGCGGTCTTGCTGTCCTGGGCGGCAGCGGGCAGGGCGCAAGCCAGGCACAGCAGCCCGCAGACCAGCCAGCGGCTCAGCGGATGTGAAGGGCGGTGGGCACGCATCGTCCGGCCCTCAAAACCGCGCATTCAGGTCCAGCTGCAACACGTCCAGCTTCAGCGGCGCGCCACTCAGCGTGCCCTGCGGGAAGGTGGTGGTAAGCACCCGGTCGTCGAGGTTGCGGGTGCTGGTCCAGCGCAGGCCGATGCTGGTGTTGCGGTCGAAGGCGTAGTGGCCGCCCAGCGTGAAGCCCTGGTAATTGGTGCCGCCGCCGTGCCAGGTGGTGTCGGTGAAGCCGTCGATCCAGGCGTCGCGCTCAAATTTGCGCAGCGCGCCAAAGGCCTGCCACTGGCCCCGCTCGGCCAGTGCGGCGTCACCCACTTGCAGCCGGGCCTGCAGGCCGGTGGTCTTGGCCAGCACGTCGCGCACCCGGCTGTCGCCCGCCCGGCGCTCGATGTCGGCGCCATCAAACGCGCTGTTCTTCACCCAATCGAGTGACAGCGCCACGCGCAGCGGGTCAAATTGCTTGAGCGTCAGCGCGGCGGTCAGGTTGATCGGCCGGAATTTGGACGCCAGGCCCCAGGTGGGCGCGGCCGTGCTGGTGGGGTCGTTCAGGTTGATCAGGGTATTGCCCTTGCTGCGCACCGACGCCGGGTAGGCCGAGCCGAAGTACGGCGTGCTGCCGTCGGCCGCGCCGCTGGGTTTGGGCGTGCTCTCGCGCACCCCCTCCATGTGGCGGAAGTCGTACAGCGCCAGGCCGACGCGCAGCCCGGTGGCGTTGCTCAGTGCCCAATCGGCGCCCACTTGCAGGCCGATCAACCACTTGTCGCGGGCCCCGAGGTTGAACTCCTCCAGCGCAAACGCACCGGCCGTGGCAAAGGCGTACAGCCCGCTGGCCAAGGTCATTTCAGCCTGGCCGGCCAGGCCGTCGAGCGAGACATCGTCAGGCCAGACCAGATCGCTGCTGAAGTAGGGGTTGGCCATGCGGCCGGCGATCAGCCGCAAATCCTGCTGCGGCTCCCAGCGCAAGAACGCCCGGTCCAGCGTGAGGCTGAACTTGTTGAACTGGTTGCCCAGCGTCTGCGACGCCGAGTTGGGCCCGCTGGTGGCCGAGCCGGTGGACAAGCGCAGCCCCACCTGGGTGTCGTCCGACAGCTTGGCGTCCACGCCCAGCCGGGCACGCAGCGTCAGGCGGTGGCGGTCGGCGGTGGTGTTGGCCAGGTCGGGTGACCAGGCCGGCGTGGCGCCCAGCAGCGATTGCAGGCGGTACTCGGCCGCCGGCAGGTTGTCGCGGTCGTACAGCTCACTCTGCGCGCGCAGCCGGAAGTCGCCGCTCAGCGTGATGCGGCGCGACCAGGCGGGGATCTGGCGCGCATCGGCCCAGCCCTCGGTGCGGGCTTGCTCCAGCACGTCGAGCTTCAAATCCTCACGCAACTGCGCGCGCACGGTTTCAGACAGGTAGGGGATGCGCTGCACCGGCTTGGCGGCGCC
>JANMKO010000558.1:0-3777 GCA_031372085.1 Betaproteobacteria bacterium | reverse complement strand
GGCGCCCGGCTGTTCAACGCGGCGGTGGCCAGCGGCGTGCCAGCGGGCCAGATCACCCGCCGGTTCGACAGTGTCTCGGTGTGCTTCAGCAAGGGCTTGGGCGCGCCGGCCGGATCGGCTTTGTGCGGCTCGCGTGAATTTATCCAGCGCGCGCACCGCATGCGCAAGCTCACCGGCGGCGGCATGCGCCAGGTGGGATTGCTGGCGGCGGCGGCCCTGCACGCGCTTGATCACCACATAGATCGCCTGGCCGATGACCATGCCCTGGCCACCCGGCTGGCCGATGGCCTGGCCCGCCTGCCTGGCATCAACATCACGGCGCCGCAGACCAATATCGTGTTTGCCCAGGTGGAAGGTGGCCGAGGCCCGGCGCTGCTGGCCCACCTGCGGTCACGCGGCGTGCTGGCCACCGGGCTGATCGGCCTGCGCTTTGTCACCCATCTGGATGTGGACAGCGCCGGCATTGACCGCGCCATCACCGCCGCCGGTGAGTTTTTGGCCCAGTGACGCCGCCCTCACTTCACGAGCTTCAAGACCGTCAAGACCTTCACACAAGGCCCGCCATGCCCACCCAGATCACCAACACCGAAGCCCTGACCCGCATCATCGAGCACCGCGAGATCTTCCACGACGAGATGCTGGCGCTGATGCGCCGCATCATGGGCGGCGAGATGTCGCCGGTGATGATTGCGGCGTTTGCCGTCGGCCTGCGCGTCAAGAAAGAAAGCATCGGCGAGATTGCCGCCGCCGCCCAGGTGATGCGCGAGTTCGCCACCCCGGTGGTGGTGGCCGACCGCAAGCACCTGGTCGATATCGTGGGCACCGGCGGTGATGGCTCACACACCTTCAACATCTCCACTGCGGCGATGTTTGTGGCGGCTGCCGCCGGGGCCCGGGTGGCCAAGCACGGCGGGCGCAGTGTGTCGTCCACCTCGGGCTCGGCCGATGTGATGGAGGCACTGGGCGCGCACATCCTGTTGACGCCCGAGCAAGTGGCCACCTGCCTGGCCGAAACCGGCATCGGCTTCATGTTTGCGCCCAGCCACCATGCGTCGATGCGCCACGCCGCACCGGTGCGCAAAGAGCTGGGTGTGCGCACCCTCTTCAACATCCTGGGCCCGCTCACCAACCCGGCCGGCGCGCCCAACCAGTTGCTGGGCGTGTTCCATCCCGATCTGGTGGGCATCCAGGTGCGGGTATTGCAGCGCCTGGGCAGTGAGCATGTGCTGGTGGTGCACGGCGCCAACGGCATGGACGAGATCTCGCTGTCCGGTGAAACGCAAGTGGGTGAGTTGCACAACGGCGAGGTGCGTGAGTACGTGGTGCACCCCAGTGATTTTGGTCTGCCGGTCTATGACGCCCGGGCACTGCGGGTGGCCAACTGTGCTGAGTCAGTGGCGTGCATCCAGCGCGCACTGGCCAATGAAGACGGCCCCGTGCGCGACATCGTGCTGCTCAACGCCGGCGCTGCGCTGTACGCAGCCGGGGTGGCCGCGTCCATCACCGAGGGTGTCAAGCGCGCCCGCGAGGCAGTGGCATCGGGCGCGGCGGCCGCCAAGCTCAGCCAGTTTGTCGCGCTCACCCAGCGCTTCAAGCCGGCTTGAGGGGGTTGACCGTGTCAGACATCCTGCAACGCATCGTCGAAACCAAGCGAGACGAAGTTGTGCGTGCCCGGGCCCAGCGCGGCGAGGTCGCACTGCACGACGCCGCGCAGGGCCAAACCCCGCCCCGGGGCTTTGCCGCCGCGCTGCGCGCCAAATTGACGGCCGGCGCACCGGCGGTGATTGCCGAGATCAAGAAGGCCAGCCCCAGCAAAGGCGTGATCCGGCCGCACTTTGTGCCGGCCGAGATTGCCGCCAGCTACGCCTTGCATGGCGCCGCCTGCCTCAGCGTGCTGACCGATGCACCGTACTTCCAGGGCCATGCCGATTTTTTGCGCCAGGCCCGCGCCGCCTGCCCGCTGCCGGTGCTGCGCAAGGACTTCATGATCGACACCTACCAGGTGCTGGAAGCGCGGGCGATGGGCGCCGACGCCATCCTGCTGATTGCCGCCTGCCTGTCGGACGCCCAGATGGCCGAGCTGGAAGCCTGCGCCACCGAGTTGGGCCTGGATGTGCTGGTAGAAGTGCACGACGGCGATGAGCTTGGCCGGGCGCTGCGCCTCAACACCCCGCTGTTGGGCATCAACAACCGCAACCTGCGCACGTTCGAGGTTACGCTGGACACCACGCTGGCCCTGCTGCCCCGGGTGCCGGCCGACCGCCTGCTGATCACCGAGTCGGGCATCGTCGGCCGCGCTGACGTGCTGCGCATGCGGGCGGCGGGCGTCAACGCCTTTTTGGTGGGTGAGGCCTTCATGCGCGCTGACGACCCCGGCGCCGCACTGGCGGACTTGTTCGCTTGAGCGCGCAGGCGTCGGGGCGGCCCGCCGCAGCCGCATTGCATGCTGCCAACCGGTTGACAAAACCACTGGGCGAGGTGCTGGCCCAGGCCCCGGCCGACTGGACGCCGCTGGTGCAAGCCTGGTGCGCCACCCCAGACGGCCAGCGCTTGTTGCAGTTTGTCGCCCGGCGCCAGCAAGAAGGCGCGGTGATCTACCCGGCCCAGGTGCTACGCGCGCTTGATTTGACGCCCCGCGCCACCGTGCGCGTGGTCGTCCTCGGCCAAGACCCGTACCACGGCGCCGGCCAGGCCGAGGGGCTGGCGTTTTCGGTACCGGCCGGCGTCAAACCGCCGCCCAGCTTGCGCAACATACTCGATGAAGTCTCGCGCAGCCTGGGCGTGGCGCGCCCACCGACGGGCCATCTTGGCGGCTGGGCCCGGCAAGGCGTGCTGCTGCTCAACACCAGCCTGACCGTCGAAGACGGCCAGCCGGCAGCCCATGCCCGGCAGGGTTGGCAGTCCTTGACCGATGCGCTGATCCGCGCCACTGCGATGGATACCGGCCCGAAAATCTACCTGCTGTGGGGTGCTCATGCCCAGACCAAATCCGGCTTGATCGCCAGCGCAGGCGCAGGGCGCCACCGGGTGCTGATGGCCAACCACCCCTCGCCGTTGTCGGCCCGGCGGCCGCCGTTGCCCTTCATCGGCTGCGGCCACTTCAGCCAGGTGCAGGATTTTTTGCAGGCCCAGGGCGGGCCGGTGATCGACTGGTCGGGATGAGCCGCCTGCGGCTGCACCCGAAAAGAGTCTGCTATAGTCCGGGGTTCGCTGCGGAGGGGTGCCCGAGTGGCTAAAGGGGGCAGACTGTAAATCTGTTGGCTTACGCCTACGGTGGTTCGAATCCACCCTCCTCCACCACAGCGACGTTATTTGGGGCCACCGCAAGCATCGGCGCGCCGGCTTGGGGCCAGCGGCGGCACGGCAAGGCGGGAGTAGTTCAATGGTAGAACATTAGCCTTCCAAGCTAAATACGCGGGTTCGATTCCCGCTTCCCGCTCCAGCGGTTGCAGATACTGATTTTGCGTCGCCACCGGTTTGGGTTCCGTCAAGTATCCAAACCTGTGTTGATGCCCATGTGGCTCAGTGGTAGAGCACCCCCTTGGTAAGGGGGAGGTCGCAGGTCCGATTCCTGCCATGGGCACCAAATTCGTTTATTCAACTTGATTTCCTGTTTGATCGCGAGGAGCGCGCAACATGGCAAAAAGCAAATTTGAACGCACCAAGCCGCACGTCAACGTGGGCACGATTGGCCACGTCGATCATGGCAAGACCACGCTGACGGCAGCGCTGACCAAAGTGCTGGCGGCCAAGTTTGGTGGTGAGGTCAAGGCCTAC
>JANMKO010000535.1:0-2988 GCA_031372085.1 Betaproteobacteria bacterium | reverse complement strand
GTTATTAACATGGCAATTAAATAGAGATTCAGCTATAATTGACGCATGAACAAACCAGACGCACGGTCACTGAGCGAGGAATCTCTTCAACTGCTGCGCCAGCAGGCGCACCGATTACGGGGTGACGGGCGCACATGGATCGAGATTGCGAATCTGATTGGTGTGCACCTGACGACGGTGATGAAGTGGTCGCGCCGGTTTGCCCTGGGTGGCGCTGACGTTGAGCCGTTGAGATCCCAGTGTAGGGGCCGGCGGTTTGGTGAGAAGCGCACGATCAGTTTGGTTGATGAAACCCTGCTGCGGGATAAGATCATTGGCAGTCACCCCAAACAGATGTCGTTGCCATTTGCACTATGGAATCGCAAAGCGGTGCAACAGGCCATCAAGCTGCGCTTGGGTGTGGATATGCCGATCCGCACGGTGGGAGAATACCTTCGGCGCTGGGGTTTTACACCTCAGCGCCCGGTCAAACGTGCGGTGGAGCAACGGCCCGAGCTGCTGCGCACCTGGCTTGAGGTGAGCTACCCGGCGATCATGAAGAAGGCCAAGGCCGAGGCAGGAGAGCTCTACTGGGCCGATGAGACAGCGATCAAGCAAGACACAGCGTGGGTTCGAGGCTACGCACCCGCAGGCCAAACGCCGGTCATCCTGCACGCCGCGCGCTGGACCAGCGTGACGATGATCTCGGCGATCACCAACAAAGGCTTGGTAAGGTTTGCATTTCATGATGGTGCGATCAATACCGAGCGATTCATTGAGTTCCTCGGGGCGCTGGTTGAAGATGCTCAGCGCAAGGTTTTTCTGATTGTCGATAACTTGCGGGTTCACCATGCCAAGCTGGTGAAGGCGTGGTTGGTTGGGAAAGAATCTCAGATCGAAATCTTTTACCTGCCACCGTATTCGCCTGAAGCGAATCCCGACGAAATCCTGAACCGCGACTTGAAAACAGAACTGAGGACGCGACCATCCGCGCAGAATGTCGAAGCGCTGAAGAAAATAGCTTACGACTTCATGGAGAATCTCAGCGGCATGCCGCAACGAGTCATTCGGTACTTCAAGAGTCGTCATATTGCCTATGCGGCGTTTTCTCAGCCGTGAGCACTATTTAATTGCCGTGTTAATAGCCGGCGCGCCGATCAACCGTCCTGCGCCAGCGCCACCTGATCACCGCGCAGCACCAGCACGCCGTCGGCCAGCAGCCGGTCCACCGTCTGCGTGGCCAGCGCCCGGGCCAGCACCGGATCGTGCTCACATTGCAGCGCCCGGCAGAAGATGGGCGTGGCGATGATCCAGTCGATCAACGCGGCGCGGGGCCGCACCCGGTGCTCCAGCATGTGGTAGCTGACGAGGGCGCGCGCCGCATGCTGGCGGTGCTTGACCGGCGCGGCGGCAAAGGCCCGCAGCCGCTGGCGTGATGCGTCCAGCGCCGCCGCCACGCCGGTGAACGGTTGGCCGTGGCCAGGCAACACCAGCCGGGGTTGCAGCGCCTCGATCAAATCCAGCGCCTGGTGCGCCGAAGCAAAACCCGGCTCACCCGACAACTCAGGAAAAATGATGGCCAGCCGCTGCTGCCACAGCGCGTCACCGCTGATCAGCGTGCGGCTGCTGGGCTCAAACAGCACCACCGCGTCCGGGTCGTGGCCGGGCGTGGCGTGCACCTGCCAGGCCCGCTCGCCCAGCATGATCTGGTCACCGGCGCCGATAAAAGCCTGGGGCGTGAACGGCTCACATTGCTGGTCCGTGTCGCGATAGCTCAGCCGGTGCTCGTCCCACGGCAGCAGGCGGCTGCGGTAGCCCACCGGCACGCTGATGCGCAGGCCCGGCCAGCGCCGCGCCAGGCTGGCGTTGCCGCCGCAGTGGTCAGAGTGCAGGTGGGTGTTCACCACATGGGCCAGCGGCGCGCCGCCCAGCGCCTGCGCCACCAGCGCCACGGTTTGCGCGGCGTGGCTGAGGTAGCCGGTATCGACGACGCTGGCGCCGGCAGCACCGCCCGCAAACACCAGGTTGTTGGCCGACAGCCAACCGCGCACCAGCACCTGGGCGCCGATCTCGCGCAGCGTGTGGGCGATGGCATCGGCCGGCGGCGCGGGCGCATCGGTCAACAGTGGGTTGGGCAGCGAGGTGGTCATGTGGATGCAGTGCTGGTCATGTGGATGCGGTGCTGGGCAAGTGGATGCGGTGCTGGGCAATTGGATGCGGTACCGGGCAAGCGGATGTGGTGCTGGGCAATTGGATGTGGTGCTGGGCAATTGGATGCGGTACCGGGCAAGCGGATGTGGTGCTGGGCAAATGGATGGCTGCCGGGGTCTTGCTCCCTCCCGCGCGCGGGAGGTTGGGGGTGAGGGCGTGCCAGCAACACGGCGGTGTATCGACGCCCCTCACGCCACCCCTCCCCGCACGCGGGAGGGCGCAAGCCACCCCAGTCATCTCGCACGTGGCGGGCGCACGGGGGTGCGGGTGATACAGATCGTCAGGAGGCTGGCTGATCCGCAAAACCCAGCCGATGATTCAAGCACAGCCGGCCCAGCCCTCGAACAGGGCGGGCAAGCCGCCGGTCAACCCGTCAACCCGTCAACCCGTCAACCCGTCAATCGGTCAATCGGTCAATCGGTCAATCGGTCAACCGGTCAATCGGTCAATCGGTCAATCGGTCAACCGATCAATCGGTCAGCCGGTCAACCGGTCAACCGATCAATCGGACAGCCGGTCAATCGGTCAACCAATCACTCGGGCAGCCGGTCCAGCGGCCCGGCGCCGGGCCGCTGCTGCACGGCCACCAGCGCGCCGGGCGCAAACAGCGCAGCCGCCAGCGCGCGCTCGCGCTTGCCGATCCAGCCGAGAAACGCCTGGGCGCCCTTCATCGCGCCAAAAGCCTCAACCCCGGCCACCAGAACGCGCTGCAAATCGCCCAGCCCGGCGGCCTGGGCCGGCCCGCGCATCAGGCGCAGGCTGCTGCGCATCAGGCGGCTGCGCGTCAGCCGGTCGAGC
>JANMKO010000521.1:0-4321 GCA_031372085.1 Betaproteobacteria bacterium | reverse complement strand
AACGACTCGGCCGAATCAAAGCATTTGACGCGGTAGTCCTTGCCCTCCAGCAACCACTGCAATGAATCGCGCACCGCCTCGTCGTCATCGACAACATAGACCGTGCCCTTCTTGGGAATCAGGCTCATGGGAGGGTTCTCGCTGCGGGACTGCCGCTGGTTGGGGCGTCGGCATCGAGCGCTGCACCATCGGACGGCAAAAGCAGCGGGGGTTCCTCGTGCCGCGTCGTGGTGTCGACGGGCAGGGTGAAGGCAAACCGACACCCTGAAACTAGGGGGCCATTGTAGAGGTTCTGGGCTTTGATCCGGCCGCGGTGGCTCTCGATGATCGACCGGCAAAGTGACAAGCCGATGCCCATGCCCTCGGCCTTGGTGGAGAAAAAAGCCTCGTACAGCCGGGCCATCACCTCGTCGGCCAGGCCCGGGCCCATGTCGGTGACGCTGAACTCGATCACCCCCCCCTCCTCAGGGGTGTGGCGCGGGATCACGCGCAGCTCGATGTGGCGCCGTGCGGCGGGCAGGCTGGCGCTGTCGATGGCCTCGGCGGCGTTCTTCAGCAGGTTGAGCAGCACCTGCTCGATCAAGATCGGGTCACAACTGAGGGTGGGCAGGCGCTGCGCCACGTAAGGGTGGATGGCCACATTGCGCCGCCGCAACTCGATGCTGGCCAGCTCCACCGCGTCATCGACGATCTGCCGGGCCTGCGACGGCTGGCGCTGCGGCACGCTCTTTTTCACGAAGGCGCGGATGCGGTGGATGATCTGGCCGGCGCGCTCGGCCTGGCGCGCCGTCTTGCCCAGGGCGGCCAGCAGCGCCTCCCGGTCGATGGCGTCGGCCTTGACACGCGACACCATGCCGTTGCAGTAGTTGGTGATCGCCGTCAGCGGCTGGTTCAGCTCATGCGCGACGGACGACGCCATCTCGCCCATCGTGATCAGCCGGCTCGACACCTGCGCTTTTTCGGCCTGCTGGGCGGCCAGCTCTTCGGCGCGGCGGCGCGCGGTCACGTCGGTGGCGATCAGCATCTGCGCCAGCCGGCCGTCGGTCCATTGCAGGTAGCGCGCGCGCACATCAAACCACTTGCCCAGGCTGGCGGCGTACACCTCACGCGGGTTGGCGCCCAGGCCGGTGAGCTCTTGGGTGGGCAGGCCCGACAGGTTGTCCTCGTCGTCATGGTCGCTCAGCGTGATCGGCAGGTTGGGCGCGGTGCCGCTGGCCAGCAGCGCATGGCCTACCGAATCGGCGCCAAACCAGAGCCGGTATGACCGGTTGGCAAACAGCAGCTCACCCTGCTGCACCGACAGCACCGACACCGCCGCCTCCAGCCCCTCCAGCACGGTGGTGAAGCGCTCATGCGAGGCGCTCAACTGGTCCCGGATTCTTTTGGCCTCGGTGATGTTGGTCATCGACGTCATCCAGCCGGTCTGCTGGCCGCGGGCATCGACCAGCGGTGAGACGTACATGCGGGCATCAAACAGCGTGCCGTTCTTGCGCATCACCTTCACCTCGATGCCGCCGGCCGGGCTGCGGCCTTGCAGCTCTTGTTGCAGCAGGCGGGCGTTCTCGTCGATGCGCTCGGTGGGCCAGTAGGGGTAGGGCGGCAGGCGGCCGATCAGCTCGTCCTCGGTAAAGCCGGTCATCGCGCAGAACGCCGGGTTGACGTAGCTCACCAGCCCCTCGACATCCATTGCCCGCATGCCGGTGAGCATCGAGTTTTCCATCGCCCGGCGGAAGTTGGTCTCCTGCACCAGCGCGCCCTGGATCTGTGAGCGCCGCCGCATGTGGCGCCAGGTGCCCAGCAACATCCACAGCGTGAGCACCGACAGCGCCACCACCATCCAGAACAGCGTGTTGCTGATCAGCCCGACGGAGCTGCGGTAGCCGCTGCCGCGCAGCACCAGCCCGTTGGCGGCCGGCGCCAGCGGCACGTCATGCACGATGGCCGCGCGCTGGCGGGCGCCGCCGGGCATCGGCAGCACGCTGCTGGCAATCGTGTGGTCGCGGTCGTCGATCACGGCCATGGCGTGGCGGCGCGTCACCTCAGTGGTCACGTAGTGGCGCATCAGCGTCTCGACGCCGTAATCGACCACCAGCACGCCGGCAAACTGGCCGCGCGCCAGCATCGGCACATGCACCTGGAACATCACCACGCCATACCGGTCTTTGAACGGGCGTGAGTAGATCGGCTGGCGCAAATCGCGCGCGGCGATGAAGGCCCACTCTGTCTCGCTGCGGCCCGGCAGCTGCGACGCGGCCGTTGCGCTGGGCGTGGCGCTGTCTTCACGCTCGATCTGCACCGAGTGGCGGGCCCGGGGCCGGCGGTCGGCGCCCAGCCACAGCAGCTGGCTGACCTCGGGCCGATCATTGGCAAACGCCACGGCCTGGGGCGTGAAGTCGGCCACATCCAGCTCGCGGGTGACAAATTCACGCGCCATGCGCACCAGTTGCTCCTGGTTTTCGATCAGGTGCAGCCGGATCTGCTGCTGGGCGATCTCGGTGTCGCGGGTGACGGCCTCCACCTCACGCTCCAACTCTTCATTGCGCAAATACCAGAAGGCCGAAATGATGGCCGCCAAAAACAGCAGCACCGACGCCAGCGGGCCAAACGTGGCCAGCCGGTCTTGCCGCGCCGGCGACTGGCGGCGCCACCAGCGGCCGATCATGCGGCGCTGGCCGGTGCTGCCGCTGCCGCCGGCCGGGCCTGGTGAATTGGGCATCATCGGCAGATTATCCCGGTGCCCAGCATCACGGCCGCTCAACAGGACGCGGGCGGGCACGGCTTTGACGTTGTGGTTTCCCACAATACGAAATCAACTCGCGCCATTTGAAAATGACCTGGCTTTGTGCCAAACTTCGCGCCGTCCGACCCACCCCCACCCGCCCGACCCTGATCGAGGAGACAAACGATGTCCGCCATGCCGCAATCCTTTCTTGGCGCCGCCGCCAACGACACCGATGCCCAGGAAACCCGTGAATGGCTGGAGGCGCTGGACGCCGTCATCGCCAACGAAGGCCCGGAGCGTGCCCACTTCTTGCTGGAGCAACTGATCGACGAGGCCCGGCAAGCCGGCATCGACCGGCCGTTTTCAGCCAATACGGCCTACGTCAACACCATCCCCACCGACCAGGAAGAGCGCTGCCCCGGCAACCTCGACATCGAAGAGCGGCTGCGCGCCTACATGCGCTGGAACGCGATGGCGCTGGTGGTCAAGGCAAACCGGCTTGATCCGGCGGATGGGGGTGACCTCGGTGGGCATATTTCGTCTTTTGCATCTGTAGCCACGATGTTCGGCGCCGGCTTCAACCATTTCTGGCACGCCGAATCCGAAGGCCACGGCGGTGACCTGCTCTACATCCAGGGCCATTCGGCGCCCGGCATTTACGCCCGGGCTTTCATGGAGGGGCGCATCAGTGAAGACCAGCTGTTGAACTTTCGGCAAGAGGTGGACGGCAAGGGCTTGTCGAGCTACCCGCACCCCAAGCTGATGCCCAACTTCTGGCAGTTCCCCACCGTCTCGATGGGCCTGGGTCCGTTGATGGCGATCTACCAGGCGCGGTTCTTGAAGTACCTGCATGCGCGCGGCATTGCCGATACCAGCAACCGCAAGGTCTGGGTGTTCTGCGGTGACGGTGAGATGGACGAGCCTGAAAGCCTGGGTGCCATCGGCCTGGCCGCGCGCGAGAAGCTGGACAACCTGATCTTTGTCATCAACTGCAACCTGCAGCGCCTGGACGGCCCGGTGCGTGGCAACGGCAAGATCATTCAAGAGCTGGAGGGTGAGTTTCGCGGCTCGGGCTGGAACGTCATCAAGCTGCTGTGGGGCGCCTACTGGGATCCGCTGCTGGCGCGCGACAAAGAGCACATCCTGCGCAAAATCATGATGGACACGGTGGACGGCGACTACCAGGCGATGAAAGCCAATGACGGTGCCTTTGTGCGCAAGCACTTTTTTGGCCAGCACCCGAAAGCGCTGGAGATGGTGGCCAAGATGAGCGATGAAGACATCTGGCGCTTGCAACGCGGCGGCCACGATCCGCAAAAAGTCTATGCCGCCTACCACCGGGCCGCGCACACCCAAGGCCAGCCCACGGTGCTGCTGATCAAGACGGTGAAGGGTTTTGGCATGGGCAAGGCGGCTGAGGGCAAAAACACCGCCCACCAGGCGAAGAAGCTGACCGACGACGACATCAAAGGCATGCGCGACCGCTTCAACATCCCGATCAGCGACGAGCAACTGGCCAAAGGCATCCCGTTTTACAAGCCGGCCGACGACACGCTGGAGATGAAGTACCTGCACGAGCGCCGGCAGGCGCTGGGCGGC
>JANMKO010000453.1:0-4516 GCA_031372085.1 Betaproteobacteria bacterium | reverse complement strand
CCAGATGCTGCTGCCGCTGCGCGCGCTGATCGGCGCGATGGACCAGCGCGACACCTTGCCGCAGATCGAGCTGGCGATCGGCGAACGGGGGCCGGGCGAAGTGGCGCAGGCTGATCTGGGGCCAGGCGGATCAGCGCGGGATGACCAAAAAAGCGGCACGGTGAGCGCGCTGGTGCTGCGCCACCTGGCGCCGGTCAGCCCGGCCGACGCCCAGCGCCTGCGCGCCTTTGCCGCCCAGCACGGTGTGCAGTGGTGGCTGCAACCCAAGGGCCCCGACACGGTGCACCTGCTGGACGAAGGGGGGCCTGAGCTGGCTTACGGCCTGCCCGAATTTGGCATCACGATGCCTTTCAAACCCACCGACTTCACCCAGGTCAACCATGCCATCAACACCGTGCTGGTGGGCCGGGCGCTGCGCCTGCTGGCGCCGCTGGCCACCGAGCGGGTGATCGACTGGTTTTGCGGCCTGGGCAACTTCACGCTGCCCATCGCCACCCGGGCCGGCGCGGTGCTGGGCATCGAGGGCAGTGAGTCGCTGGTGCAGCGCGCCCGCGACAACGCGCTGCGCAACCGCCTGGCCGACCGGGCCACTTTTGCCGCGCGCAACCTGTTTGAGCTGTCGGCCGATGATCTGGTGGCCTTGGGCGCCGCCGACAAATGGCTGGTCGATCCACCGCGCGAGGGCGCTTTTGCGCTGGCCAAGGCGCTGGTAGACCTGCAGGCCGCGCCGCGCGACTGCTGGGCGCCACCGCAGCGCATTGTTTACGTCAGCTGCAACCCGTCCACGCTGGCCCGCGACGCCGGCCTGCTGGTGCACCAGGCCGGTTACCGCTGCGTGGCGGCGGGGGCGGTCAACATGTTTCCGCACACCGCGCATGTAGAAAGCATGGCGGTGTTTGACCGGCGCTGAAATGCCGGACTGACATCAAAAAGGGCTCCCGAAGGAGCCCTTTTTGGGTCAAACCAGCCAGCGTCAGTCGCGCTCACCGCCCGCGATGCCCAGGATGGCCAGCAGGCTCTGGAACACGTTGTAGATGTCCAGGTAAATCGCCAGCGTGGCACTGATGTAGTTGGTCTCGCCGCCGTCGATCACGCGCTTGATGTCGAACAGCATGAAGCCGGAAAACACCACGATGGCCAGCACCGACAAGGTCATCATCAGCGCGGTGGACTGCATGAAGATGTTGACGATGCCGGCCGCCAGCAGGATCAGCGCGCCGACAAACAAGAACTTGCCCATGCCCGACAAGTCGCGCTTGATCACCGTGGCCAGCGTGGCCATGCCCAGAAACACGGCCGCCGTGCCACCAAACGCCGTCATGATCAGCGACGAGCCGTTCTTGAAACCCAGCACCATCGCCAACATGCGGGCCAGCATCAGCCCCATGAAGAAGGTGAAGCCCAGCAGCACATAAACGCCAGTGGAAGACTCTTTTGTCTTCTCAATCGCGTACATGAAGCCAAACGCGCCGGCCAGAAACACGATGGTGCTGACGCCGTTGCCCAGCATCGCGGTGATGCCGGTGCTAACGCCCACCCAGGCGCCCAGCACGGTGGGCACCATCGACAGCGCCAGCAACCAATACGTGTTGCGCAGAACGCGGTTGCGATCAGCGGCCGGCGTGCCCAATCCCGAAAAACCGGGTGAGGTTTGCAGTCGTTGTTCGATCATGAAATCTCCAGAAGGGTGGTCGAGATGAAACGTCATCCGTGAACTTCAGACGCACGCCAGGCATTGTAAGTTCCGCAGCAGCGTGCCGGCGGTCCGGCTGACCCTCGCCCAAGCCCGTTGAGGCACACTGCACTGCAACATTTTTCCGGAAAGTTTCATGCACACCAAATCCGTATTGACCCTGATCGATTTGCGCGCCATCGCCCAGGCGGCCGAGGCCGAAGCGCTGGCCCACCAGTGGGCGGTGACGATTGCCATCGTCGACGACGGCGGCCACCTGCTGTGGTTGCAACGGCTGGACGGCGCAGCGCCGATCTCCGCCCACATCGCCCCGGCCAAAGCCCGCACGGCGGCGCTGGGCCGGCGCGACAGCAAGGTGTATGAGGACATGGTCAACCAGGGCCGGGTGGCGTTTTTGAGCGCGCCCACGCTGGACGGCCTGCTCGAAGGCGGCGTGCCGGTGATGGTGGACGGCCAGTGCGTGGGCGCCGTGGGCGTCTCGGGCGTCAAGTCGAGCGAGGATGTGCAGATCGCCCGGGCCGGCATCGCGGCGCTGGTTTGAGCGTCTGTGCGGGCTGACACCAGCATCAGGGCAAACCCGCAAGGCTATAATTTGAAGGTTTACCTGCTGCCACCGCAGCCCCGCAAAACGCCTCTGAGGTTTCTCCACCGGACTTCCAAACCCACGACCCGGCCAACGGCCAGCGTCGGGCGGGCAAAGCGGGGCGTGCAACCTTCGGAGCCCTCTCTTGCTGCCCTTTTTGCCCCCCGCCCTTCTTGCCCTCGCGGACGGCACGGTTTTTCAGGGCATTTCCATCGGCGCTGCCGGTGTCACGGTGGGCGAGGTGGTGTTCAACACCGCCCTCACCGGCTACCAGGAAATCCTCACCGACCCCAGCTACTGCCGCCAGATCGTCACCCTGACGTATCCGCACATCGGCAACACCGGCGTCAATGCCGAGGACGTGGAATCTGCCAAGGTGCACGCCGCCGGCCTGGTGATCAAGGATTTGCCGAGGCGCATGTCCAGTTTCCGGGCCTCGATGGCGCTGGACGCCTACCTGCAGCGCGAGGGCACGGTGGCCATTGCCGGCATCGACACCCGCCGCCTCACCCGGCGGCTGCGTTTGACGGGCGCACAAAGCGGCTGCATCGTGACGTTCGACGCGGACAAGCAGGTCACGCTGGCGGACATTGATCAGGCGATATCGCGCGCCCGGGCCGCGCCCGGCATGGCCGGGCTCGACCTGGCCAAAGTGGTGTCCACCGCGCAACCTTATCCCTGGGCCGAGACCGAATGGCAGCTCGGCAGCGGCTACGGCCGGCTGGCCGACGCCCGGTTCCATGTCGTGGCCTATGACTTTGGCGTCAAGCACAACATCCTGCGCATGCTGGCCAGCCGGGGCTGCCGGCTCACCGTGGTGCCGGCCCAAACCCCCGCTGCCGAGGTGTTGGCGCTGCAGCCCGACGGCATTTTCTTGAGCAACGGCCCGGGCGACCCCGGGCCATGCGACTACGCCATTGCCGCCACCGCCACGCTGATCGACAGCGGCACGCCCACCTTCGGCATCTGCCTGGGCCACCAGATCATGGCGCTGGCGTCGGGCGCCAAGACCTTCAAGATGAAGTTTGGCCACCACGGCGCCAACCACCCGGTGAAGGATCTGGACACCGGCCGGGTCTCGATCACCAGCCAGAACCACGGTTTTGCGGTAGACGCCGCCTCGCTTCCCGCCCATCTGCGGCCCACCCACACCAGCCTGTTTGACGGCACCTTGCAAGGCCTGGCGCGCACCGACCAACCGGCGTTCTGCTTTCAGGGCCACCCCGAGGCGTCACCCGGCCCGCATGACATCGCCTACCTTTTTGACCGCTTCACAGCGCTGATGGCGGCCCGCCAGGCGGAGAAAAACAATGCCTAAGCGCACGGACCTGCACAGCATCCTCATCATCGGCGCCGGCCCGATCATCATTGGCCAGGCGTGTGAGTTTGACTACTCTGGCGCCCAGGCTTGCAAGGCGCTGCGCGAGGAAGGCTACAAAGTCATCCTGGTCAACAGCAACCCGGCCACGATCATGACCGACCCCGACACGGCGGACGTCACCTACATCGAGCCGATCACCTGGCAGGTGGTGGAAAAAATCATCGCCAAAGAGCGCCTGGCGTTTCCGCACCAGACGATGGCCTTGCTGCCCACGATGGGCGGCCAGACCGCGCTGAACTGCGCGCTCGACCTGCACAAGCACGGCGTGCTGGCCCAGTACGGCGTTGAGATGATCGGCGCCAATGAGCAGGCGATCGAGAAAGCCGAAGACCGGTTGAAGTTCAAGGACGCGATGACGTCCATCGGCCTGGGCTCGGCGCGCAGTGGCATCGCGCACTCGCTGGACGATGCCTGGGCCGTGCAAAAGCGCATCACCGCCGAGCTGGCGACCGGTGCCAACCCGGCCGGCTTCCCGATGGTGATCCGCCCCAGCTTCACGCTGGGCGGCACCGGCGGCGGCATTGCCTACAACCCGGAAGAGTTTGAAGAAATCTGCCGGCGCGGGCTGGATTTGTCGCCCACCAAAGAGCTGCTGATCGAAGAAAGCCTGATCGGTTGGAAAGAGTACGAGATGGAGGTGGTGCGCGACAGGGCGGACAACTGCATCATCGTCTGCGCGATTGAGAACCTCGACCCGATGGGCATCCACACCGGCGACTCGATCACCGTGGCGCCGGCGCAGACCCTGACCGACAAAGAGTACCAACTGCTGCGCAATGCCAGCATCGCCATCCTGCGCGAGATCGGGGTGGACACCGGCGGCAGCAATGTGCAGTTTGCGATCAACCCGGTCGACGGC
>JANMKO010000421.1:0-2601 GCA_031372085.1 Betaproteobacteria bacterium | reverse complement strand
TGCCGCCCACCACGGCGCCGGCCGACGTGCCGGCCGCCCCGGGCGCCGACCTGCGCGACGTGCGCGGCCAGGCCGCCGCCAAGCGCGCGCTGGAGGTGGCAGCGGCCGGCCGCCACAGCCTGCTGATGGTGGGCCCGCCCGGCAGCGGCAAATCGATGCTGGCGCAGCGCCTGCCCGGTCTGCTGCCGCCGATGGACGACGCCGAGGCGCTGGCCAGCGCCGCGCTGCAAGGGCTGGCACCGGGCGGGTTTGATGCCGCGCGCTGGCGCCAGCGGCCAGTCCGGTCACCTCACCATTCCGCCAGCGCGGTGGCATTGGTGGGCGGCGGATCACCGCCCCGGCCGGGTGAAATCTCGCTGGCCCACGGCGGCGTGCTGTTCCTGGACGAGCTGCCTGAGTTTCCCCGCGCCGCGCTGGAGGCGCTGCGCGAGCCGCTGGAAACGCGCCAGATCACGATCTCGCGGGCCGCGCGGTCGGCGCTGTTTCCGGCCAGCTTTCAACTGGTGGCGGCGATGAACCCCTGCCCCTGCGGCTGGCTGGGTGCGTCCATCACCGGCCGCAACTGCCGCTGCACGCCCGACCAGGTGGCGCGCTACCAGGGCAAGTTGTCAGGCCCGCTGCTCGACCGCATCGACCTGCAGGTGGAAGTGGCCGCCGTGGCGCCGGCCGATTTGCTGGCCCAGGCCGAGGGCGAGAGCAGCAGCGCGGTGGCCGCCCGGGTGACGGCAGCGCACGGCCGGCAAATGGCACGGCAAGGCGTGCCCAACTCGATGCTGAGCGCCGCCGGGCTCGACACTTTCTGCCCACTCGACGCGCCCACCCGCCGGTTTTTGCAGCAAGCCGCCGCCCGGCTGGGCTGGTCAGGCCGGGGCCTGCACCGGGCCATCAAAGTGGCCCGCACGATTGCCGATCTGGCCGGCGCCGAGCACATCGCCGTGATCCACCTGGCCGAGGCGATGCAGTACCGGCGCTCACTGCCCGGGGCTTGACGGGGCAGCGGCCAGCAAACCTCAAGCCGGCTTGGGCACGCCGTCCGCCGGCTGCGCCGCGCCCTCACCCGGCAGCGCCAGCAAGGCGGCGGCGGTGCAGACTGAAATGGCGGCCATTGCCATCAACAAGGTGCCAAAGCCGCTGGCCTTGACCACCGGGCCCAGCGCCCACACCGCCAATGAGCTGAACCCCAGCGACAAGGTAAGCCGCAGCCCCGCCACCCGGGATCGCAGCGAATCGTCGACATAGCGCACGATCACGGCGTCGGTGAACGGGATGGCGCCAAAGATCAGCACCATCACGCCCAGCAGCGCGCCGTACAGCCACCAGCCCTGCGCCTGGGACGCCAGCGCCAGCAGCGGCGCCTGGGCCAGCACGATGCTCAGTTGCAAGCGCCGCAGCGGCACCCGGTCCAGCAGCCGCCCCACCACCACCTGGGCCAGTGAGGCCACCGCGTACACCGCCGCCAGCAGCAGGCCGAGGGTGGCCGGGTCATTGACCACGCCGCGAAAGCGCTCGGCCAGCAACTGGCCATTGCCGTTGGTGCTGAGGTTGAACAGCAACCCGGCGGTGGCTGAGGTCACCGTCATCACCATCAGCAGCCGCGCCAGTTGGCCGGGCGCCAGCGTGATGGCGGCCGGCCGGCTGCGTTTGGCCGGTGGCTCGGTCTCGGCCGGCACCCACCTGGCAAAAAAGAAACCCAGCGCGATGCAGGCCAGCCCGGGCACGGCAAACGCCGCCCGCCAGCCGATGGCCTGCACCAGAAACCCGGTGACCAACGCCGCCGCCGCAATGCCCAGGTTGCCGGCCAGGCCGTTGACGCCGATGGTGGCGCCGGGCCGCTTGGCGCCTTGCACCAGCATCGGGATGCCCACCGGGTGGTAGATGGCGGCAAAGCTGCCCAGCAAGGTGAGCGCAGCGGCCAGTTGCCACACCGTCTGCGTGACTGAGGCCAGCAAGGCCGAGGCGCCCAGGCCGAAAAAGAACACCAGCATCATCGGCCGCCGGCCCCAACTGTCGCCCAGCTTGCCGGCCGGCAGCGAGCCCAGGCCGAACATCACAAAGGCGCCCACGCTGTAAGGCATCACATCCTCCCAGCGCGCAAAGCCGAAATCAGCGGCGATGGCCGCCACGGCAGTGGCAAAGATCAGCAAGAAGAGATGGTCCAGCGCATGGGCGATGTTGAGCAGCAGCGCGGCGATGCGGGAGGTTTCGGTCATCGCTGAATTCTCGCGCCTGTGTGGTCTACCCGAGCGCCGGTGCCAGCAAGCGCCGTGCGTCGTCGGCGGCAATCGTCTGGCGCGCGGCCCAGTCCAGCAACTGGTCATCGCCGATGCGGCCGACGTTGAAGTAGGTGGCGTCGGGGTGCGCCAGGTAAAACCCTGACACGCTGGCCGCCGGCGTCATGGCCAGGCTGTCGGTCAGGCCCATGCCGATGTCGGCGCCGTCCAGCACCTCAAACATCAACCGCTTCACGCTGTGGTCGGGGCAGGCCGGGTAGCCGGGCGCGGGGCGGATGCCGCGGTATTTTTCAGCGATCAACTCGACCGGGCTCAGCATCTCGTCGGCCGCGTAACCCCACAAATCGGTGCGCACCCGCTGGTGCAGGCG
>JANMKO010000336.1:0-7414 GCA_031372085.1 Betaproteobacteria bacterium | reverse complement strand
GCGCCGCAGTTTGTCGAGCTGCTGACCATCGGCCAGGTGCTGCCCGGGCCCAACATCATCAACATCTCGATCATGCTGGGCGACCGGTTCTGCGGCTGGCGCGGCGCGCTGGCCGCCACCGCCGGGCTGCTGGCGCTGCCGTTGCTGATCGTGCTGGCGCTGGCCGCCACCTACCAGCAGTTTGCCGCCAACCCGTTGGTGGCCGGCGCGCTGCGCGGCATGGGCGCGGTGGCGGCCGGGCTGGTGGTGGCCACCGCCGTCAAGCTGTCGCGCACGCTCAAGACCAATGCGCTGGGCCTGCCGGCCTGCGTTGCGCTGGGCGCGGCCACGCTGGTGATGGTGGGTTTTTTGCGCTGGAAGATGGTGGGGGTGGTGCTGGGCTTGGGCGGCCTGGGCATGGCGCTGGCCTGGCGCCGGCTGCGCCCACCTGGCTCGGTCAAACCATGACCTGGACGGCGGTCTTGTCCAGCCACGGCCTGGGCTGGGCCGATCTGCTGCAGCTGTGGCTGCACTTCATGCTGCTGTCGATGCTGGCGGTGGGCGGGGCCATCACCACCGCGCCCGACATGCAGCGCTACCTGGTGGCCGAGCACGGCTGGATGAGCGACGCCGACTTCACCACCGGCGTGGCCATTGCCCAGGCCGCGCCCGGGCCCAACATCCTGTTCGTGGCGGTGATGGGCTGGCATGTGGCGGGTGCGGCCGGCGTGCTGGCCACGATGGCCGGCATCATGGGGCCGTCGTCGCTGGTGGCGCTGGCGGTGGGCCGCTACGGCCAGCGCCGGGCTGATTCGCTGGCGCTGCGCGCCTTCACTGCGGGGCTGGCGCCGCTCACGCTGGGCCTGCTGCTGTCTACCGGCTGGGTACTCACGGCCCCCACCCGCCACCAGCCGGTGGCCGTGGCGCTGGTGCTGGCCACCGTGGCGCTGCAGCTGCGCAGCAACATCAGCCCCATGTGGCTGATTGCCGGCGGTGCGCTGGTGGGGGCGCTGGCGCTGGCCTGATCAGCCCGGGCCAGGCGGCAGGCGCGGCACCAGCGGGTGCAGCATTTTTTTCACGGTGGCGATGGCAAAAAATTGCCCATCATCGCCGTCGCAGGCGCCCACCCGCTGCGCCGCGTGGCGCGCACTGCGCTTGTCGTCGATCCGCTGGGCGGCTGCAAACACCCCTACGCCCGCCGCGTGGCGGTACAGCCGCAGGTTGCGGTGTGGCGTCGCGGCCCGGTCGGCCCGCACCATGTGCAGCCGGTGCAAGGCCAGATCGGCCGGCCCAATCGTCAAACCCATCGTCATGGCACCGCCGCAGGTGGGGGACGTAGCCAGCAGCAGGACGGATGGCGGTAGTTGTAGTCAGCGCTCATCGTTGGTTTTTCAGAAGTCGCCGTCTGCAATTGACTGCTTTTTCAAGGCGGCGAATCCGCCTACCGTGCGGTCTCTTGTCACTCACTGGAGAGCTGCGATGCAAGTGCTTTTTGAATCCCGCGAGCCCGAAGCTGCGCAACTGCGTGCGCTGGCGGTGCAACGGCTGCAATTTGTGCTGCGGCGTTTGCACACGCTGGTGCCCCGCGCACGGCTGCGGCTGAGCGATGTCAACGGCCCGCGCGGTGGGGTGGACAAACGCTGCCAGGTCGAGCTCAACACCACCGGTGCCGGCACGGTGGTGATCACCGCCCAGGCCCGCGACTGGCGCAGCGCCATCGACAACGCGCTGGCGCGCGCCGCCCAAGTGCTGCGGCGCAGCTGGCAGCGCGGCCAGGCGCCGGCCAGGCCAGCGGGCCGCACGGGCCAGCGCGCCCCGTCGGTTGACGCGCTGCCCCGCTGACCCACTGGCGCGCTGACGCACCCCCGCCCAGCCGCGCTGTTCAACCACCCCAAGACAAGGACACCCGACCATGGACACCCTGACCCACGCCACCACACACCGCCCCATCGATCCCTCTTTGCCGGTGCTGCTGACCGCGCCGCATCAAACCGCACTCGACAGCCGCCGCGTCTTGCGCAACACCTACGCGCTGCTGTCGATGACGCTGCTGTTCAGCGCGGCGGTGGCTGCCGCCAGCGTGGCGGCGCGATTGCCGGCGCCTGGGCTGGTGCTGATGCTGGTGGGCAGCTTTGGCCTGCTGTTTGCGGTGCACAAGCTGCAAAACAGCGGCTGGGCGGTGCCGGCGGTGTTTGCGCTGACGGGCTTTATGGGCTACGCCCTGGGCCCGGTGCTGGCCCGGTCATTGGCGCTGCCCGGCGGCGCGCAGGTGGTGACGATGGCGTTGGCATGCACGGGCGCGATTTTCTTGTCGCTGTCGGCCTGGGTGCTGGCCAGCAAGCGTGATTTCAGCTTCATGGGCGGCTTTTTGTTGGCCGGCATGGTGGTGGCGCTGTTGACGGGCCTGGGTGCGGTGTTTTTCCAGCTGCCGGCGCTCGGCCTGGCGGTCTCGGCGATGGTGGCGCTGCTGTCGGCCGGGCTGATCTTGTTCGAGACCCACCGCATCGTCAGCGGCGGCGAGACCAACTATGTGCTGGCCACTGTCGGCCTGTACCTGTCGATCTACAACCTGTTTTCCAGCCTGCTGGCGCTGTTCGGCTTTGGCGGCTCGGACGACTGAGCGCGGGTGGCTGAAAAAAGCCGGCCAGGGCCGGTCTGCACCGGGGCGGCGTGTGCAAACGCCCGGGGCCTGCGGCCCGGGGCATGCCAGCAAAACACGGTGAGCCGGCTCGGCGGGATCGCGGGTCAGCCGATCAGCCGGCCAGCGGACCAGCCGATCAGCCGGCCAGCCGATCAGCCCACCATCTGATCGGCGGCCAACACCGCTGCGCTGCGCCGGTAGACCAGCAGGCGGCCCTTGTACGGCGGGCCGGCCGGCGCGCCGGGCGGCAGCGCACCACCCAGCCGCTGCTCTTGCCGGTCAAACCCCTGATCGGCCATCTGCCGGTTGAAGGCCGGGCGGTTGCCGCGGTCCGGATCGACGATCCAGACCTCGGCGGCAGCCGTGGCGTGCAGCGCGATGAAGGCGGCCAGGCTGCCGTGGGCGTCACGCTCATACAGCAGGTCACTGCCGATGACCAGATCAAACCGGCCGGCCACCAGCGCATCGAGCGGCGGCGCAGCGGGCGGGTTCAACCGCGACGGCAACGGGGCCAGCGGATCGAGTGTCACGAGTGGCGAACGTGGCAACAGCGGCAACAGTGGCGCCCGCCAGTGGCCATGCCGGTACTTCATCGGCAGCAGGTGGTTGAGGCGCAGGTTCTTCCGCAAAAAGGCACCGGCCAGCGGGTGGCAATCGCTGGCGGTGACATCGGCACCGCGCCGATGCCCCACCAAGCTGGCCAGCGCCAGGCCGCAGCCGATCTCCAGAATGCGCTCACCGGGGGTGACGGGCCGCAGCGCCAGCCGCGCCGCCAGGTGGGCGCCTGACGGCCACAGCAACCCGAACATCGGCCAGGCGGCGGATGAGATGCCCAGCCGGCTGGCCGCGCCCAACGGATCGGCAAACTGTTGACGGTCCAGCAGTGAGCGGATGAACAGATCAGCCACACCCGCCACGGCGATGGTCTCTTGCTTGGTCTGGTAGCCGGGCATCGCAGGGGGTGAAGCCCTGGCGGGCAGCTTCGGGTGACTGGGGATTACCCGAGTATGGGGCTTGCTGACCCGGCCGGGCCGCGCTTTTCAGCCGTCGCTCGGCGCCCGGCTGAGCGCCATGTTGGCCGAGACCAACGCAGGCAGCATTCTCTGCGGTGGTCCGTGCGCTTTAGTCGACGCCCGAGTGGCCATACCAACTTGGTCCGTTGCAGGGCAGTGTGGCGCAGCTTTCGCATCGGCCGTAGGCCGTTTCCGTCGCTAACCGAAGATCTGGAACGGCTCGAAGCGCCCGTTCAGCACGTGCACCGAATCCTGCAGGCCAAGCCAACCGTTCGTGAGGGTGGCGTAGACGCGGCGGAAGTCGGTCGTGTGCACCAGGTTGTCGTCGGCGGTGCGGCCGGCTAGGTTCGGCGGCTCGCCGTACTGGCCGCCGCGCACCGGTTTGCCGGCGATGAACATCGGGCCCGCAGTACCGTGATCAGTGCCGAGGTTGGCATTTTCTGAAACGCGCCGGCCAAACTCTGAGAAGGCCATCAGCACCACGTCGTCGGCACGGCCGAGGCGGTCGATATCGTGAAGAAAGCCGGCGATGGCGTCCGACGTGTAAGTCAGCATGCGCTGATGTGAGTCGACCTGCTGCACATGGGTGTCGAAGGCGTTGTTGCGGTACGAGACGTAGTACAGCCGCGTCGGCATGCCAGCACTGATCAGTGCGGCAACTTTCGGCAGGTCGAGCGTGACCAGGCCGTAGTCGACCGGCGTGCGGTAGCGCGCGCAGGCGTCGCGGACCCGCGCCGATGACGCGCGTGCGCTTTGCGCGATCTCGTGCAGGTAGCGCCGCGTCGCATTCGGATCGGCGGCGGGCACGGTGTCGCGGTCGATCAGCCCTTTCTCCTCGAATGGCGCCTGGCGAACAAAGCGCTCGGGATCATCGAAGACCACTGGCACCTGGCGGCGCGCGCGCACCGCCAGCGACTGCGACGCCGCGATGTTGACCACGTAGCCGGGATCGGCGCCCGGATGCAGCACGTCGGCGAGGCGGCCCACCCAGCCGGTCTCCTCGCCACTGTTGGGCGCGGCGGTGTGCCAGAACGCCATCGACGCAAAATGCGAGAAGCTCGGCTGGTTGTAACCGCAGCCGTGAATGATCGCGAGACGGCCGTCCTTGTACAGGCGCTCAAAGCCCGACATGCCGGGGTTGAAGCCGAAATGCTCGTCGATCCTGCGCAGGCGCTCCGGCCGGATGCCGATGCGCGGCCGCAGCCGGTAGTAGATGTCGTCGGCGTACGGCACGACGGTGTTCAGCCCGTCGTTACCGCCGGACATCTCGAACACGACCAGGATGCGCTCGTTGATGCGGTCACCGGCAGCAGCGGCCGCGCGCGGCGCCGTGAACGGCCAAGCCAGGGCGGCCGCAAGCAGCGCACGGCGCATCGGATCGGGGGCGTGATGATGGAAAGTCATGTCGTGCCTCAATCAAGCTGGTAGTCCGGGCTGCTCAGCATGAGGTGCAACGTCATGCGCAGGCCGTCTTCCATGTAGGTGTGAGCCCGCTCGATGCGGTCGGTGCCAAGCTGCTCGGTCAGGAAGGCGGTCCATGCCACGCGATCCTGGCTTCCGACGGGCACGCTGAAGAAGCGCTGCGCGAACAGATCGACCGCGTCGCCAGTGCTGCGCGCGCCACCGGCCAGCACGATCGCGCTGAGGTCAACGCGGGCGAACGTCCGCGGGATCGGCTTGATCAGCTCGACCGCCTTCTGCCAGCCACGGTAGCTGCCGTAGCGGGTGTTGAAAGCCTCCTCGCGGTCGAGCTTGCGGGCCGTTTCGGACATTCCCGCACCGTCGCCCATCGCGGCACTGCCTTCCGGCATCGTCGCGGCCGTCACGTCAAGCCCGCGCGAGATGCGCTCATGCACCGCGCGCACCTCGCTGCCGACCACGATCAGCGGGTAGCGATCATTTGAGACGGCCATGAAATCCGGAAACATCACCCCGCCCACAAAGTTGCCGCGCTCGATCAGCAGGCCCGGCGTGATCCAGGCCCTGCCGTGGGCCCATCCGGCCACGGTGGGCGGATGCAGCAACTGCTGCCCAAGTGCGCGCGAAACTTCGTTGAAATCGGGCAGGCCAGGTACCTCGCGCAGCCCGAGTTTGCGGTAGGTGGAGACGATCAATTCAACCGGGCTCTTGATCCGCGTCGACACGGACGCGGCGCTGTAAAAGTCGCGCGACAGAAAGATCGTCTCGAGCAGCGGCGCAAGCTCGTAGCGGTTGTCGCGCAGCACGGCGCCGAGGCGCCGCTGCATCTCCGGCGAGATCTCGTCGCGCACAAAGTAGCGGTAGATGCGGCTGGCAATGTAGTCGGCGGTCGCCGGCTGCGCGAGGATCAGGTCGATCACCTGCAGGCCGTCAAAACGCTGTTCGCGGCCGAAGATGCGCTTTGGCCCGTCGTCATGCCGTTCGGCATCGATGAAGAATTTTGTGCCAATGGCATTCCAGCCGGTGAAGGCGCGCGCTGATTCGCGAATGTCCTGCTCGCTGTAGTGGCCCACACCCATCGTGAACATCTCGAGAATCTCGCGCGCGAAGTTCTCGTTGGGCGCGCCCTTCACGTTCACGCCCGCGTCGAGGAAGGCCAGCATCGCCGGGTCCTGCGCCACCGCGATCATCAGCTCACGAAAACTGCCGAGACCGTGGCGCTGAAACAGTTCGATCTGGCCGAGCATCTTGCGGTAGTCGCGCACCTTGTCCTCGTGGGTCGCGAAGTGGCCGTGCCAGAACAGCGCCATCTTCTCGACCAGCGGCCGGCGCGTCACCAGCATGCGATTTGCCCACCAATAGCCGATGCGGTTGCATTCCAGCATGCTGGCGCGCAGCCAGAAGAAGAACTTGTCAACCACCGGCTGCAGCGGCCGGTTGCCGGAGGGCTTGACCTCGACGCCGATCGCCGCGCCGCGCGCCTTCGCGTTATCGGTTGCGAGTGGACGGGTCTGCGGGAACGGATCGATGCCCGCATCGGGAAGGCCGGAGCGCTCGAAACCACGAACCGTCGGATCGTCTGCGCCCGGCGGCCGGACCAGCGCCGTGACGGCAGCGCGTGGCCCGAGCGTCAGGCTGTGCTGCACCTCGGCCCGCAGCGCGCCGAACCCGGTGCGTTCAAGCAGATGGGCGGCGCGCTCGCGCGTCCAGTCCGTGGCGGTGATAGGCATCAGGTCGTCGACCCACTCCACCGGTGCACTTCCAACGTTGGCATCCGGCACCGCCGCGTGGCAGGCCGAGGCAATGAGCATCCCGAGCCACCACGCCACGGCTGTGATTTGAGTCTTGCGCATGCAGTCGCCCTGTTTTCTGTCGCGGCAGATGGCGCCACGAGGATCATTTTGCATCGCTCGCTCCGACGCTTCACGGTCGCTCTGAAGAGGGCAACGACGTCGGACGCCTCGATCTCGCGAACGGTCCCCCGTGCCGATAGCGAAGGATCCAGCCCGCCACGCCGGCGGCAGAAAGTGTGAAGGCCAGCCCATTGCCATTGGGCTTGGCAAACGGTGTGCGCTGCTTATTCCATGCGGGTGTGCGGGTGGCAAGTGAGTCGTCATGCGACGGCACAAACCCTCACATCAGGACAATGTCGTACTGCTCCGGGCTGAACGACGGCTCGGTGCTGAGTGAGATCGGCCTACCGATGAAATCACTCAGCCCGGCCAGGTGCTGGCTTTCTTCGTCCAGCAGCATTTCCACCACCGCCACGCTGGCGACGATGCGGAATTCTTTCGGGCTGAACTGGCGCGCCTCGCGCAATATCTCGCGCAGCACGTCGTAGCACACGCTGCGCGCCGTCTTC
>JANMKO010000310.1:0-2047 GCA_031372085.1 Betaproteobacteria bacterium | reverse complement strand
CTGGCGCTGCTGGTGATCGTGGCCGACCAGATCACCAAGACGCTGGTGATGGCGCAGTTCGTGCTGGGCGACAGCCTGCCGGTCACCGGCTACTTCAACCTGGTGCGGGCGCACAACGCGGGCGCGGCGTTTTCGTTTCTGGCCGGCGCGTCGGGCTGGCAGCGCTGGTTTTTTGTCGGCCTGGGCGCGCTGGCGTCGGTGTTCATCGTCTGGATGCTGCGCAAGCACCCGGGCCAGCGGCTGTTTTGCGCCGCCATCAGCCTGGTGCTGGGCGGTGCGCTGGGCAATGTGATCGACCGGCTGCTGCACGGCCATGTGGTCGATTTTTTGCAGTTCCACTGGGCGTTTCTGGCCCCGCTGTTCCCGGGCGGCTACTTTCCGGCCTTCAACATCGCCGACAGCGCGATCACGCTGGGCGCGGCCGGGCTGATCGCCGACGAGCTGCTGCGCGTGCGGCGCGGCGGCTGAGCGCGTCATCACCCGCCCGAGCATGGCGCCATGGCCCCACCGCTGACCGACCCGGTGCCCGAGCCGTCGCCCCTTGGCCCGGCGCTGCGGCCGCTGGCGCTGGGTGCGCCGCTGGGCTGGCTGGTGCTGGGCTGGCGCGATTTCATCCGCTGCCCGGGCATCGGCCTGTTTTATGGGGGCTGCTTCATGGCCATGGGCTGGCTGCTGATGGCGGTGTTTGAGCACGCGCCGGCTTACGTGCTGGCGCTGTCGGCCGGTTTTTTGCTGACCGGGCCGTTCTTGTGCCTCGGCCTGTACCAGGCCAGCCGCCGGCTGGAACGTGGCGAGACACCCGATCTGGGCAACTCACTGTTGGCCTGGGACCAGCGCGGCGGCGCGCTGGCCCTCTTCGGCTTGGTGCTGCTGGTGCTGGAGATGCTGTGGGGCCGGGCGGCGCTGATCGTCTTTGCCGTCAGCTTTGACGGCATGCCCGATTTCAAGGGCTCGCTGCTGGCGCTGGTCAACCCGGACAACCTGGCCTTCATCGCCAGCTACCTGCTGGTGGGCGGGCTGTTTGCCGGGCTGATCTTTGCCGTCAGCGTGGTGTCGATCCCGATGCTGCTGGACCGCCCCACCGACGCCATCAGCGCGGGCCTGACCAGCCTGCGCCTGGTGCTCACCCAGCCGGCGGTGATGCTGCTGTGGGGCGCGCTGATCACGCTGACGGTGGTGCTGGCGATGCTGCCGTGGTTTGCCGGCCTGCTGGTGGCCGGCCCGGTGCTGGGCCATGCCAGCTGGCATGCCTACCGGGCGGCGGTGGCCGATTGATGGCCATGCCGGCCCGCACCGCCCGCCGGCTGCTGCTGCTGCGCCTGTGCGGGGCGGCCACCGCCTGGCTGGCCGCCGCGCCGGCCCACGCCGGCCTGCCCGAGGTGGTGGCCGCCGCCAAGCCGGCCGTCGTGGCAGTGGGCTTGTACAGCGCGCTGACCAGCCCGCGCTTTGCCTTCCGGGGCACCGGTTTTGTGGTGGCCGACGGCCGCACGCTGGTGACCAATGCCCACGTGCTGCCCGACGAGCCGGCGGCGCTGGCGCAACTGGTGCTGCAGATCGGCGGCAACCGGGCGGCTGGCCAGGACGCGGCGCCCGAAACCCGCCAGCTCACCGTGCTGCAAATCGACCGGGCGCATGACCTGGCGCTGCTCGGCTTTGCCGGCCAGCCGCTGCCGGCGCTGGCGCTGGCGCCGGCCGACAGCGCGCGTGAGGGCCAGGCGGTGGCCTTCATCGGCTTTCCGATCGGTGGTTTGCTCGGGTTTTCACCGGTCACGCACCGCGCCAGCATCTCATCGATCACGCCGATTGCGCTGCCGCCGCCGACCGCCCGGCTGCTGGACGCGGCCGCCGTGGCGCGGCTACGCCAGGGCCCGTTCGACATCTACCAGCTCGACGGCACCGCCTACCCCGGCAACAGCGGCGGCCCGCTGCTGGACGCCGACAGCGGCCAGGTGCTGGGCGTCGTCAACATGGTGCTGGTGAAGAGCAGCCGCGAATCGGTGCTCAGCAGCCCGTCGGGCATCAGCTACGCCATCCCCGTGCGGTTTGT
>JANMKO010000264.1:0-1548 GCA_031372085.1 Betaproteobacteria bacterium | reverse complement strand
TTGAGCAACACCGCCTTGCCGCCGGTTTGGCTGTGGCCGGCTTTCTGATCAGTCGCCAGCGCGGCGATCTTCAAAGTGCCGGTGCCCGGAATGCTGTAGACCGGCGTCATGTACAGGCAGCCCGGCACCGAGACGTTTTTCTCGTCGCCGTCCACGCAGACTGTCTTGCCGCCCACGGTGGCCGGGCCGCTGCCGGCCAGCTTGCCGGGCTGCACCACCACGATGGCCGGCGAGAAGGCGGGCAGAAAGACCACCGGGTCACCGTCGATCAGCACCAGGTCGGTCATGCCACGTCCCCGGCGCCGGCACCGGGCGCCTGCGCGGCCTCACGCAGGTAAAACGGGTAGACCATGTTGTAGCGTGAGTTGGTGGCGCGCACGGTGTAGTCGATCAAGATCAGCAGCACACCCTCGTCCGCCCGGCGCTCGGACACGTCCACATCGTTCAGCGTGACGCGCGGCTCATGGTGCAGGATGGCGTCGCCCACCAAGTCACGCACCTGGCCGATCAGGCCCTGGCTGATCTCACCGAACAAGAACTCGCTCAGCTCACAGCCGAAGTCGTCTTGCAGCAGGCGCTCACCGCGCCGCGTGGCCAGCAAGATTGCCAGGCTTTGCTCGATGTCGTCTGCGCCGCTGACCATCAACACCTCAGCCCCGCCCGCGCCAAACTGCGGCGGAAACGCCCAGCCGGTGCCGAGAAAGCCGCTGTGGTCGGTCATGCGGGGGCTCATGCCACCGGTGCGGGGGCTGGCACGCCGCCGGCCGGGGCGGGCCCGGCTTGGCCGGCCTGCGCGGCTTTGATCTGCTCGGCCGCCTGGGCCTGAATCTTGGCCACCAGCGCGTAGACCTTGGCAAACGGCAGGTTGCCCACGCCTTCGAGGATGAGGTTGAGTTCGTCGATGCTGAGCTGAAGCTGGAGGTCGGGCATGGTGGGGGCCACAGGCGGCAGGGTGGTTGAGGCGGGTTGAGGCAGGCTTGGGAAAAGGCAGGTTGATGGCGGTGCGGGGGGGGTGTCGAGGCCGGGATCAGCCGCTCACTTGAGATCGACTTTGCTGCCCTTGATCTCGACATTGGCACTGGCATCGACCTTGAAATCTTTGGCCGAGACCAGCGTGATGCCGTTTTTGTCCAGCGTGATCTTGTTGCCGTGCTGGTCGCTCAGCTCGATCAGTTGACCGTCGTCGTCGAGCAAAATCTTGTTCTTGCCCGGTGTCTGCAAATACAGCTGGGCTTTGTCGTCATCGACCAGGCCGATGGTGATGCCCTTCTTGCTGACCAGGCCGCGCCGCAGGTTTTTGTCGCTGGCATCGACGATGGCCGCTGGCGGTGCATTCTTGCTGCCAAACAGCGAGCCCAGAATCACCGGCTGGCGCGGGTCTTGGTTGAAGAAGCCCAGCACCACCTCGTCGCCCGGCTCGGGCCAAAAGTACCAGCCCCGGTCTTTGCCGGCCTCGGGCATGGCCAGCCGGGCCCACAGGCCGTCGCTGCCGTCGGGCAGGCCGGGCAGCGTGACCTTGACGCGGTTTTCAGCGTTCGGGTCGTCGGC
>JANMKO010000255.1:0-3492 GCA_031372085.1 Betaproteobacteria bacterium | reverse complement strand
AGCAGCACAAAACCGATGCCCAGCATGATGCCGCCAAACACCTTGTAGCTGACGCCGCCGGCCCGGGCATGCAGGTAGGCAAACGGCAGCGCCAGCGCCACCATCACCACGCAAGCCAGCGGATAGAGCGCTTTTTTCCAGAACTGGATCTCATGGCGCTGCACGGCCTGGTCTTGATCGGCCAGGTGGCTGGTGTAGCGCCACAAATCCACCGTGGACATGGTTTGCACCGGCAGCAGGGCGGCGGCCACCACACTGGCGTTGAGTGTGGTGGGCCAGGCCAGCTCGGCCAGGCGCTGCACGCGCAGCGGCGTGCCGGGTTGCGCGGCGTCGGGCGTGGGCCAGTCGGTGCGCTGCACCTCGTGCAGCCGCCACGGGCCGCTTTTGAGCACCTGGGCTGACCGGGCCTCGATGCGGGTGCGCAGCCGGCCGTCGCTGTCGAACTCGAAGATGCGGATGCCCAGCAGCTCACCACCACCGGCCGCTGCGCTGACGTTGACCGAGATGCTGCGCTCCTGCGCCGTGTCAGCGGCGCTGATAGGGCCGGCGCCTGCGCCCGGTGCGGCTGAGTGGGCGGCCGGCCGCCGCTCTTTCATCCACGCGCCGCCGCTGCCAAACGACAGGCCGCCGCGTGCGCCGGCTTTGAGCGCCACCGCCTGGCGCTCGGTGTAGGGCGCCACATAGTCGCCCACCACAAAGGTGAGCAGCGCAAACACCAGCCCGGGCAGCGCCAGCAGGCCCAGCGCCCGGCCGGGCCCCAGGCCGGCGGTGCGCAGGATGGTGAACTCGGACGATTGGGCCAGCCGGGCCATCGCGTAAATCGTGCCGATCAGCACGGCAATCGGAAACAGCTCATAAAAATGCCCCGGCACCGCCAGCACACCGCGCGCCATCGCATGGCCCAGCGTGTAGCCGTTGCGGCCCACGCTGTCGAGCTCATCGACAAAGTCAATGAAGAAGAACAGGCTCAAAAAAGCCACCGCGACAAACACCACCGACCAGCCGATGTCGCGGTACAGCAGGCGGCGAACGGTTTTCATGCCGGGCTGCGGGCTGCAAATAGGCGCCAGATGGCAGCATGGTCGCGCCACCAGATCAGGCTGATGCCCAGCACCAATGCGCCGCCGTGCAGCAGCAGCATCGTCGGGCCGATGGCAAACCGGCCGGCGGCAATCCAGGCCTGCGACAGGTTGACGCCGTTGAAATAAACCACAAAGGTCAGCAGCGCCAGCAGCAAATTCCAGTTGCTGGCGCGGCGCGGCTGGGTGGCCGACAAGCCCACGCCCAGCAGCAGCAGGTTGCCAGCAGCCAGCAGCATGCCAAAGCGCCAGGCCAGCTCAGCCTGGTGGCGCGGCGTGTCGCGTTGCAGCAGCGCCAGCGTGGCCATCGTCTTGGGCGGGCTCTCCTGGGCGCTGCGCACCGCTGCCTCACCGACCAGCACGCTGTAGTGCTCAAAGCTCGACAGGGTGCTGGCGCCGGTTTGGCTGTCGGTCTCGTTGCGCTGGCCGTGCTCAAGTTGCAGCACCCGGTCATCGCCCACCGTCTCGAGCCGGCCGCTGCGGGCCGACACCACCGATTCGACCGGCGGCTTGCGCGTCAATACAAACACATGGTGGGCGTCGGCGCCTTGCTGGCTGGCGCGGTCGACAAAAAACACCCGGCTGCCGTCGCGCGAGGTCTGGAACACGCCCGGTGCCACCCGCGACAGATCGGTGCGCTGCTCATAGCGGCTGCGCAGTTCCACACTGCTGCGGTTGCCCCAGGGCCAGACAAACAACAGCAGCGCGGCTGACACCGCCAGCACCGGCCAGGCCATCTGCAACACCGGCTTGACGAAGCGCCCCAGGCCCTGGCCGCTGGCAAACCAGATCACCATCTCGCTGTCGCGGTACATGCGGCCCAGGCTGACCACCACCGCCACAAACAGGCTCAGCCCCAGCATCATCGGCAGGTAGCCCAGCGCCGTGTAGCCCAGCAGCAGCACCACGTCTTCAGGCGCCACCTCGCCGCCTGCGGCTGAGGCCAGCGTGCGGATCAGCATCATCGTGATGACGATGGTCAGGATCACCACCAGGGTGGCGCCGAAGGTGCGCGCCAGCTCACGGCGCACGGTTGAATCGAATAACATCGTTGGTTGTCATTACCTGGGCGAATTATGGACTTCCGCACTCAAGTCATGGCCGCTGGCGCTGCCAGCCGGCTCACGGCCGACGCCCTGTTGTTGTTGCTGGTGGGCGACGCCCCGCCGGCCAGTCTGGACGAGCCCCTGGCTGCTGCCATTGCCGAGGCCATCGCCCACGGCGACCTCAGCCTCAAGCCCGGTAAAGTGGCGTATTTGCGCCAGGTGCCGGGGGTCAAAACGCCGCGTGTGGCGGTGGCCGCCGCCCGCGACGGCAGCGCCAAAAGCATCAAGGCCGCAGCGGCCGCTGGCCTGGGTCTGCTCAAGGGCCTGGGCGTCAAGCACTTGGCCGTGCAGATCGCCGGCCTGGATGCGTTGGGCGCGGCCCATGCCGAGGCCGTGGCCTGCGCGGCGGGTGACGCCGTCTACCTGTACCGCAGCACCAAGCCCAGTGCCGCAGCGGCGCCGCTGTTGAACAAGCTGAGCCTGCTGGTGGCCAGCAAGGCCGAGGCCAGAGCCGCCGATGCCGGCCTGCTGTGCGCGGCGGCCATCAACCACGGTGTGGCGCTGGCGCGTGAGCTGGGCAACCGGCCGGGCAACCACTGCACGCCCACCATCCTGGCCAACGAGGCACGCAAGATGGCCCGGGCGAATGGTCTGAAAATCGAGGTGCTGGACAAAAAGCAGATCGAGGCGCTGGGCATGGGCAGCTTTTTGTCGGTGGCCCAGGGCTCGGACGAGCCGCCGCGCTTCATCGTGATGCACTACCAGGGGGCTGCCAAAGCCCAGGCGCCGCTGGTGCTGGTGGGCAAGGGCATCACGTTTGATTCGGGCGGCATCTCGCTCAAGCCGGGCGGTGACATGGACGAGATGAAGTTCGACATGGGTGGCGCGGCCAGCGTGGTGGGCACGCTGCGGGCCGTGGCCGAGTTGAAACCCAAGCTCAACCTGATCGGCGTGATCGCGTCTTGCGAGAACATGCCCAGCGGCCGGGCCTTGAAGCCGGGTGATGTGGTGACCAGCCTGTCGGGCCAGACCATCGAGGTGCTGAACACCGACGCCGAAGGCCGGCTGGTGCTGTGCGATGCACTGACCTATGTTGAGCGCTTCAAGCCGGCAGCGGTGGTCGATATCGCCACCTTGACCGGCGCCTGCGTGGTGGCGCTCGGCGGCGTGCGGTCGGGCCTGTTCTCCACCGATGACGGCCTGGCGGCCGAGCTGATGGCCGCCGGTGATGCCGCACTCGACACCTGCTGGCGCCTGCCCGTCGATGACGAATACGACGAGGGCTTGAAGAGCAATTTTGCCGACATGGCCAACATCGCCGGCCGCGCCGGTGGCGCCATCACGGCGGCGATGTTCTTGAAGCGCTT
>JANMKO010000224.1:0-5513 GCA_031372085.1 Betaproteobacteria bacterium | reverse complement strand
CTGGCCAGCGGCCAGCGGCTTGATTACCAGGTGCGGGCCGCCTTTGTGCCGGTGCTGGCTGGCGGCATCGGCGCTGAGCGCGGGCAGCCGCAGGCGGCGGTGTTCACCGTGGCGTATCTGGCGCAAGCGGCCGAGCCGCTGGCCGGCCCGCCGCCCACCCCGCCCCAACCCACCGCGCCGCGCCCGGTGTGCTTTGCCTTCAACGGCGGGCCCGGCTCGTCGTCGATCTGGCTGCACCTGGGTGCGCTGGGCCCCAAGCGCGTGCCGGTGAACGACGACGGCACGCTGGCGGCGGCGCCTTACGGCGTGGTGGACAACCCGCTCACCTGGTTGGCGTTTTTTGATCTGGTGTTCATCGATCCGCCGCACACCGGCTGGTCGGTCAGCGCCAGTGACGCGGCGCGCAAAAAGCAGTTGTCGGTGGACGGCGATGTGGCCGCACTGGCCGAGGTGATGCGCGGCTGGCTGGCCGCCAACGGCCGCTTTGGCGCGCCGCTGTACCTGGCCGGTGAGAGCTACGGCACCACCCGGGGCGCGGCGCTGGCCGACAAGATGCTGGACGCGGGGCTGGCGTTTTCGGGCCTGATCCTGGTGTCGTGCGCGATGGATTTGCAAGCGCTCGTCTTTGCACCCAAAAACGATTTGCCGTATGCGCTGTTCTTGCCCGGCTTTGCCGCCACCGCCCAGTACCACGGCACGCTCAAAGGCCCGCTGGCGGCCTCCAGTCAGGCCGCGCGCGACGCCGCCGAGGCCTTTGTGCAAGACGACTACCTGGGCGCGCTGCATGCCGGCGCCCGGCTGGATGGCCGCGCCCGCAGCCGCATCGAGCGCCGCCTGGCCGATCTCACCGGCCTGGCCCTGCCGGTGGTGCAAGAAAACAACCTGCGCATCAGTGACAGCACGTTTTTTGTCGAGGCGCTGCGCCCGCGCGGCCTGCTGGTGGGCCGGCTGGAGTCACGCGCCACCGCGCCGATGGCCGCCCACCGCGAGCGCGAGATGAGTTTTGATCCCGGCATCGAGGGCATCGCCATCCCGTACACCACCGCCATGCTGGCCTACTACGCCGCACTCGGCCTGCCCACCGGGGCGCGCTACGAAACCCTGTCGATGGAGGTCAACAAAGCCTGGAACTGGCAGCGCGGCGGCGCTGACGGTGAGCCGGCGGATGGCCAGGAGGCAGGTGGCTTCACCAGCACCAGCGCCGACCTGGCGCGCGCCCTGCGCCGCAACCCGCACCTGCGCGTGCTGGTGGCCAGCGGCCGATACGACCTGGGCACGCCGTACTCGGCGTCCGACTGGTCACTGGCCCAGCTTGATGTGCCGGCCGAGGTGCTGGCCCGGGTGCAGCACCGCTACTACGACGCCGGCCACATGATGTACACCCGGCGGGCAGATCTGGCGCAACTGCATGCTGATCTGGCGGCCTGGCTGGGCTGACAGCGCCGCCGCGCCGCCGCTCACGCCAGCACGTCCACCCGGTTGCGCCCGCCGCGCTTGGCCTGGTACAGCGCGGCGTCGGCGCTGTGCACCAGCGTGGCGGCGCCGCCACCGGCCAGCGGCACCATTGCCGCCACGCCGATGCTCACCGTCAGCGGGTGGCCGCCGGGCACCAGGTCACGGGTGTCGGCGTGGGCCACCGCGCTGCGGATCAGCTCGGCGATGTCGAGTGCGCCGGCCGTGGCGGTGCCGGGCAGCACCACCGCAAACTCCTCGCCGCCGTAGCGCGCGGCCATGTCGCCAGCGCGCCGCACGTTGTGCAGGATCACCGCGCCCACCCGGGCCAGAAAGGCGTCCCCGGTGGGGTGGCCGTAGCGGTCATTGAGCGGCTTGAAGCGGTCGATGTCGATCATCAGCAGCGCCAGCGGCGCGGCGTCGCGCAGCGCGCGGTACCACTCTTTGTTCAGCGTGGCGTCAAACTGGCGCCGGTTGGGCAGGCCGGTGAGGGCGTCGGTGGACGCCAGCGCCGACAGGTCGGCGTTCAGCTTGCCCAGCGCCAGCTCGGCCCGCTTGCGCTGGTCGGCGTCGCGCAGCGTGACCAGGTACTCACCCAGCCCGTTGCCCGGCGGCAATGGCGCCACCCGGGCCTCGATCCACAGCGTGCTGCCATCGGGGCGCAACGCCCTGAACAGGTCTGGCCCGGCGCCGCGCCGGGCGTTGGTGAAGTGCCGGGCGATGAAGGCGGCGCGGTCCTCGGGCGCCAGCAGCTCGGCCAGCGTGCGGCCGTGCAGATCAGCCGGCGCGCAGCCCAGCAAGGTGGTGGCCGCGGGTGAGGCATAGCGGATCGCCAGATCACCGTTCACCGCCACGATCAGGTCGATCGAATGCTCGGCCAGCAGGCGGAAGCGCATGTCGGCCAGCTCACCGCCGGCGCGGCGCTCGGCCACCGGCAGCCCGGCTGGGCCGCCGGCCGCAGCGCCCGCCGCAGCGGCGGCATCGGCAGGGCCGGCCGCGTCGGTGGCGCTGCGGCCAGTGGCGTGGTTGGCCGATCTGTCGGCCGACCGGGCCGGTGCCCGGTCACGCTCGGTCAGCACCAGGCGCTGGCCGTCCGCCAGCGTCATCGACGCCACCCGGCTGCCGTGCAGCGGCGCGGGCGCGGTGCCGGCGCTGCCGGGATCGACCAGCGGCTGCACCCGGCCGTCAGCGCCGGCCAGGCTGAGGGTGACGCCAAAACCGTCCAGCATCGTGGCCAGCGCCAGCGTGTCGGCCTCGGTCAGCTGGGGCGGCGGGGTGGCGGGCGGGCGGGAGGTCAAGCCAGGGGGCGTGCCGGAGGTCAAAGGGGGGCTCCTGCGGGGTCTTGGGCTGGCTGCGCCAGCCGGTCATGGCGTGCCAGGGCCGGGAACAAGGCGGCCCAGATCAGCACCACCAGCCCGGTGCCCACACCGCCCCAGACGACCGATGCTACAGGGCCCAGCCAGGCGGCCGTGGCGCCCGATTCGAATTCGCCGAGTTGGTTGGACGCGCCGATGAACACCGAGTTGACCGCGCTCACCCGGCCACGCATCGCGTCGGGCGTGGCGAGCTGCACCAGGGATTGGCGGATCACCACGCTCACCATGTCGGCCGCACCCGATGCCGCCAGCGCCGCCAGCGACAGCAGCAGGCTGGTGGACAAGCCGAACAGCACCATCGTGGCGCCGTACAGCGCCACCGCGCCCAGCAGCCAGGCGCCGCTGCGGCGGGCCACCGGCCAGCGCACCAGCGCCAGCGACATCAGCAGGGCCCCCACGGCCGGCGCGGCGCGCAGCAGGCCCAGGCCCCACGGGCCGGTGTGCAGGATGTCGCGCGCAAAAATCGGCAGCAGCGCCACCGCGCCGCCCAGCAGCACGGCAAACAAATCCAGCGACACGGCGCCCAGCACCACCGGCCGCCGGGCGATGAAGCGCAGCCCGGCCAGCAGGGATTGCACCGATGCCGGCTCACGCAGGCGCAGTGCTGGCCTGGGCGTCAGGCGCAGCACCCAGCCGCCCGCCAGCGCAAAGCCCAGCGCCGCCAGGCCGTAGACGCTGGCCGCGCCGCCGGCATAGACAAAACCGCCCAGCGCCGGCCCGCTGATGATGGCGCCCTGCAGCGCGGCGGACGACAGCGCCAGCGCCTGCGGCAGCCGCTGTGGCGGCACCAGTTGCGGCAGCAAGGCCTGGCCGGCCGGCATCTGCCAGGCGCGCAACGCGCCCAGCAGCACCGACACCGCCAGCAGCGCGTCGCGCCCCCGCAGCCCGGCCCCCGACGCGGCGGCCAGCCCCAGCGCCACCAGCGCCTGGCAGGCCAGCACGGCGCCCAGCACGCGGCGCCGGTCGTGCTGGTCCACATGGTGGCCGGCCGGCAGCGCCAGCAGCAGCGCGGGCACAAATTGCGCCAGCCCCACCAGCCCCAGGTCCCAGGCGCTGCCGGTGAGGTCGTACATCTGCCAGCCCAGGGCCACCAGCAGCATCTGGCCGGCGGCGGTGCCGGCCAGCCGCGACAGCCAGAAGCGGCGGAAGTCGGGTTGGCGCAGCAGGGCCGGCTCAGCCATCTCGGTCCGCGCCGGGCCGCTCCCAAGCGGACCGACTCCCCCTTGGGGGGGCGACGCCTCTGGCGTCTTGGGGGCCAAGTCAGTCTTCATCTTCTTCGAGCTGCTGCAACTGCACCAGCCGCTGGTAGATGCCGCCCTCGATGGCCATCAGATCGGCATGCCGGCCACGCTCGGCGATGCGGCCGTGGTTCAGCACGATGATCTGGTCGGCCTCGCGCACGGTAGACAGCCGGTGGGCGATGGCCAGCACGGTGACGCGGCCGTGCAGGGCGGCCAGCGCTTGCTGCACTTGCGCCTCGGTCTCGCTGTCGATGTGGGCGGTGGCCTCGTCCAGCAGCAGGATGGTGGGCGCGCCGGCCAGCGCCCGGGCCATCGCGATCAGTTGCTTCTGGCCCACCGACAGCCGGGCGCCGCCCTCGCCCAGCGGCGTGTCGTAGCCCTGCGGCAGCCGGCTGACAAAGCCGTGGGCATGGGCGGCGTGGGCGGCGGCCTGCACGGTGGCCTCGGTCATCGGCCGGCCCATCGTGATGTTGTCGCGTGCGCTGGCGGCGCGCAAAAACGGCTCTTGCGGCACCAGGCCCACGGCGCGGCGGAAATCGGCGTCAGCCAGGTCGGTGATCGGCTGGCCGTCGATGCACAGCGCGCCGGCCGGCGCCGGGTAAAAGCGCAGCAGCAGCGACAGCAAGGTGCTTTTGCCGCTGCCGGTGTGGCCGACGATGCCGACAAACTGGCCGGCCGCAATCTCGATGTCCAGCCCGTGCAGCACCGGCCGGCCGGGTTGGTAGCCAAAGTGCAGCTGGCGCACGCTGATGCGGCCGGCGCCCACCGTGCCGTTGCCGGCGGCTGGCGGCGCGGGCGCCTCATGCAGCAGGGTGTTGACGCGGGCAGCGGCCACCACCGCCTGCTGCAATTGCGAGAACTGCATCGTGATCTGGATCAGCGGCTCAACCACCCGGGCGATGTAAGCCACGAAGGCGTAGAGCACGCCCACCTGCAGCGCGTCGAGGGCGCCGCCAGCAGCGCCAGCCTGGCGCAGGCCGAACACCACAATCACCGCCGCCAGCAGGGCGACGTTCAAAAAGTCCAGCGCCGGCCGCAGCAGCCAGGCATTGGCGCGCAGCTCGGCCCGGCGCGAGCCGAGGTGGGCCTGGTTGGTGGCGGCAAAGCGCTGCAAGAACCGGCCGGCCGCACCGTGCGCCTGGATCACCGCCATGCCGGCAATCGACTCAGCCGCCTGGGCGTTGATGTCGCTGCGCAGCGCTCGGGTGCGCGCCACCGCCGGGGCCGACAGTTTCTGGTACAGCCAGACGATGGCCAGCACCGCCGGCACCAGCAGCGCCACGATCAGCATCAGCCGCCAATTGAGCCAGGCCATCGTGGCCATCATCATCACCAGCATGATCAGGCTGTCGAGCATGACAAACAGCAGTTGCACGTACAGCGCCTTCACCGCCTCGGTGTCGTTGGTGACGCGGCTGACGAGCTGGCCGGTGATGGCCGCATC
>JANMKO010000217.1:0-3398 GCA_031372085.1 Betaproteobacteria bacterium | reverse complement strand
GGGCCGTCGTTACTGCGCCGGTGCGTTGGACGCCCGTGGCGCGGGCAAGGCCGCGCCCGGTGCGGCCGGCTCGCGCGTCACCAGCTCACGCAGCATGCCGCCCGACTGGGCACTGCCGCTGGTGCTGCCCTGGCCTTGCATTCGCGCCAGGCAGGCGCTGCGCTCGTCGCCGGTGAGCGGCTCGCAGCGCTTGCGCTGGTTGTCGGCGGGCGACGCCCCGGCCACGTCCAGCCCGCCGCGCCTGGCCTCGGCATACGCCGCGCCGGCCTCACGCAGGCAGGTGGCGCGGTCCTGGTTGGATTTGCCGCTGGTGCACATGGCGCGCTCTTGCTGGTACTGCGCCAGCGAGTCGGACGCTGCGCTTGATGGGGCCGCGACGGCCGGGCTGGCAGCCAGCGCGGCGACCGTGACCAGCATGGCCAGCACCGCCAGCGTGACCAGGCGCAGCGCGCGCGCCGGTCGCAAAAATTGGTGGTAAGCAGCTTGCATGCATGTCTCCTTGTTTTGCCGAAATCGGCCCAACGACCTGCTGGAATCTAGGCCAGGGCTGCGGCGGCGTCTGTCGGCCGGCGGCACCCCGCTGCGCGCATCAAACGGCGGTGTGGGTGTAGGACAGTGCCAGGCCAGCCAGCCAGCTGGCTGGCCTGGCCGACAGCCGCCGCCCGGCGGGCCGCAATGAACGCGGCCCGCCGGGCCGCCCATCACCGCACGGCATGCGCCAGCGTGGCGAGCTGCGCCTGTGCGGGGCCGGCATCGTCACGGGCAGTAGCGCGCTGGTCAGTCAGGCAGCTCATGCGTTGCCGCGCCGCCGACTGGGCATTGCAGCGCCAGGCGGCGTCGGCCTCGGCCGCTGCCGCATGGCGGCGTTGTTCAGCCTGCTGCACCCCGCCGCTCACCACCTGGTAGAAGGCCAGCAGCAGGCTGACGAACACCACCAGCGCCACCAGGGCCGGCCCCGGCGCCAGGCGCCAGCCGGCGGGGGTTTGGGGATCAAGATTGCTGGCCTGCAAACGCATCATGTGCCCCTTTTCTGGCCGGCGGGATGCCAGCAGTTGCATGGCCCAGAGCGTGCGTGAAACGGCAAAAACCCACCATCAGGCCAGCGGCGGCCCGGCTGTAGGACACGGCCGACAGCCGGCCGCTGCGGGCCCGTGCCGGGGCGTCGTGGCCGATCAGCCCGGCGCCAGCAGCGCCCGCTCGATGCGCTGGCGCGGCACCCGGGTCTTGGGCACCGGCACCTCAAACCAGCGCCGCACGTCTTGCGCCAGCCCGATGCCATGCATGTAGTTGTAAATCGCTTTTTTCAGCCCGACGCCCAGCGCGTCGTGGTCCACGCCCGTCGGGTCGATGAAGCCGATGTCGTTTTTGGCAAAGGTGACCGGTGGCAGCGGCAGCAAGCTGACGCCGTAAGCCGCCGGGTCTTGCCCCACCGGTGAGTGCACGGTGCAGGCAAAGCGGTGAAAAAACCCGCTCTGGATGCAGCCGGCGGCAAACAGCTGGCGCACAAATTCCAGCGCGTCCACCGTGTCCTGCACCGTCTGGGTTGGGAAGCCATACATCAGGTAGGCATGCACCAGGATGCCGGCGTCGGCAAATCCTTTGGTCACCCGCGCCACCTGGTCTACCGAGACGCCTTTTTTCATCAGGTCCAGCAGCCGGTCGGACGCCACCTCCAGCCCGCCCGAGATGGCGATGCAGCCGCTGTCAGCCAGTTGCTGGCACAGCGCGGGCGTGAATGATTTCTCGAAGCGGATATTGCCCCACCACGAGATGGCCAACTGCCGGCGCTGCAACTCGGCGGCCAGCGCCTTGAGCGCCTTGGGCGGCGCGGCTTCATCGACAAAGTGAAACCCGGTCTGGCCGGTCTCGGCCACGATGGCCTGGATGCGGTCCACCAGCAACTCGGCGCTGGCACCCTCGTAGCGTGAGATGTAGTCCAGGCTGACATCGCAAAAGCTGCATTTCTTCCAGTAGCAGCCGTGCGCCACGGTGAGCTTGTTCCAGCGCCCGTCCGACCACAGCCGGTGCATCGGATTGAGCATGTCCAGCAGCGACAGGTAGCGGCCCAGCGGCAGGCCGTCCCAGGTGGGGGTGCCGATGTCGGCAAACGCCACCTCGGGCTCGGCAAAGTGGGTGTAGCGCACCGTGTTTGATCCGGCCGGCCGGCTGAAGGTGCGCACCAGCCGTTTGTCTGAGCGTTTGCCCGCCAGGTGGTCCAGCAGCGCCAGCAGCGGGCGCTCACCGGCGTCGAGCGTGACGTAATCGAAATGGTCGAACACCCGGGGGTCGCTCAACTCACGCAGCTCGGTGTTGACAAAACCGCCACCCAGCACGGTGACGATGGCCCGGTCGTGGGCCTTGATCGCCTGCGCGATGCGGAAGGCGGCGTACACCGCGCCCGGGAAGGGCACCGACACCAGCACCACGGTAGGCTGGTGCTGGGCCAGCGCGGCCAATGTCAACCGGTGCAGCGTGTCGTCCACCAGGTTGGGCGGCCCGGCCAGCGCAGCGGCCAGCGGGCCGAAGCTGGGCTGGCTTTGCGCCAGCGATTCGGCGTAGCGCACAAACTCGAAGCGCGCATCCACCGCGTCGCGCAGCACGTCGGCAATGTCGTTCAAATACAGCGTGGCCAGGTGGCGGGCCCGGTCTTGCACGCCCAGCGCGCCAAACGCCCAGGCCATCGGGTCACCACCGTCGGCATCGATGTACACCGCCAGCGACTCAAAACGCGGCCCCTCGGGCAAAAACTGGCGGCTGGCGATGCGGTGCGCCAGCGTGCTGTCGGCGCCCTGCAAAAACGCCACCACCGGGGTGATGGTGGCCAGGTAGCGCTCAAATTGCGCATCGAAGGCGATCACCGTGGGGCTGCGCCCGGTGGCGGGCAGGGCTTGCACGGCGGCCTGCACCTGGCGCAGGCCGTCGCGTGACAGCAGCTCAAGAATCAGCCCCAGCGCCAGATCCACCTGCACCGCGTGCACCCCGCGAGAGCGCAGAAACCCGGTCAGGTAGGCGGTGGACGGGTAGGGCGTGTTGAGCTGCGTCATCGGCGGGATGACGGACAGCACCCGGACCGGGTTGATGGCCGGGCGGGGGATCGGGTCGCGCGTCGTTTCGCACGTCGGGTCGTGCGTCGGGTCGCGCGTCGGGACGTGCATTGGTTCGTGCATCGGTTCGTTTTGCATCACAGCGGCGGATTGTCCGTGCTGGCCGGCCAGGCTGGGGCAGGGCGGCAGCGGCCCGGCGCCGGACAATCCGCCGGATGAAACACCCGATCCTGCTGGCGCTGGGCGCCGGCCTGCTGGTGCTGCTGCTGGCCTAGGGGCTGGTGCTTTTGCGGCTGTTTTCAGCCCCGCTGTCGCAGCAGGCCAGCGGCGCGGCCCTGCGCGCCGAACAGCGCA
>JANMKO010000616.1:0-3167 GCA_031372085.1 Betaproteobacteria bacterium | reverse complement strand
GCCTGGCGGATCATGCCGGCCACGGTGGAGCTGTCGGTGCCGCCGCTCAGAAAGCAGGCCGGTTTGCTGCCGTCCAGTTGCTGGGCCACGGCGCTGCGCAAGACCGCCAGAAACTCGGCCTTCAACGCCGGGAATGACACAGCGCCGGCCGGCTCGGTAAATTCAGGCACCCAGTACGGCGCCACCGTCAGCCGGCCGGCGTCAAACAGCACGCAGTGGCCGGGCGGTACCCTGAAAACGCCTTTGAAAATCGTGCGTGGCGACGGGATGGCGTGGAAGTACAGGTAATCAAAAATTGCCTGCGCATCGATCTCGGGCTGGCCATCGACCAGCGCGTCGGCCCGCTCGGCAAAGTGCAATTCGCTGCCCACCACGCGGTAACACAGCGTGCGGATGGCAAACCGGTCTACCGCCAAAAACACCCGGCCGCTGTCGTCGCGGAGGCCCACCGCAAAATCACCGCTCACCTGCCGCGCCGCGTGCGCACCCTGCTGGCCAAAGGCCGATTGCCAGGCGGCCAGCGCACCGTGTGTGCGGGCGGTGTCGGCCAGACCGGCGTCGTTGAACCGGGGCTGCCCGATGGCCAGTGAATTGTGGTTGTTTGACATGGAGGCTGAGTGGGTTTGCCGCGCACGCCCCGGCGTGTTGGCCGGGCTGGTGACGGTGGCGGTGGCGCTGCACCCGGGCCGGCTGGCGCCATCGGGCCAACCGCAGGTTCCGCCCGGGGCCAGCCCCAAAACACCGCTCAGGATGATAAGCGGCGGCGCTGGGCGGGCTGCACCGGCGCGGCCGGCCCGCCGCTGCCCCGGCACCGGCGGCGTGACATCTTGACGCCCACGGCCTGTTTGCCCCGCCGCGTGTGAAAGTAACGGCCCGTCGCGCGGGCCCGCCCGGCGCGTGGCCGACAATCCCGGCATGCACAGCCGGCGCGATGGCAATGAATCAAACGGGGGCCGGTGGCCCGTGCCGGGCGCTGCCGCATGAGTGAGGCCCCGGCCGCCACCGAGCACGGCAAAAACCTGGTGCGCGGCTCGATATGGATGATCGGCTCACGCTGGGCGATGCGGCTGATCGGCCTGGTCAGCACGATGGTGCTGGCGCGTTTGCTGGCACCCGAGGATTTTGGCCTGATCGCGATGGTGATGCTGACCTACGGCCTGCTGGAGACCTTGTCGTATGCCGGGGTGGATTTGGCGCTGATGCGGCGCGGCGCGGATTCTCGGGCTTATTACGACACGGCCTGGACGGTGCAAATCCTGCAGGGCGCTTTCATCATGGTCTGCCTGCTGTTGTCAGCGCCGCTGGTGGCGTCTTATTTTGCCGAGCCGCGTGCGCTGGAGTTGATCTTCTGGGTGGCACCACGGGCCTTGATCGACGCCATGCAGAACATCGGCATCGTGGCCTTTCGCAAAGAGCTGGATTTTGCCAAGGAGTTTCGTTACACGCTGTACAACAAACTGCTTAACTTTGCCGTGGTGGTGGCCGCAGCGCTGTGGTTTCGAAATTACTGGGCGCTGGTATTTGGCTCGCTGGTGGCGTCGTTGATCGGCGTCGCCATGAGTTATGTGATGCACCCGTACCGGCCACGTTTGTCACTGGCCAAGACGGCTGAGATCTGGTCGTTCTCGCAGTGGTTGATGATTTCGCGGCTGGGCTCGTACCTTAACCGCAAATGCGACGAGTTTGTGGTGGGTGGCTTTGCCGGCTCGGCCGCGATGGGCAATTACCACGTGGCCAATGAGTTGGCCACCATGCCCAGCAGTGAGCTGGTGATGCCGATTCGGCGTGCGATGTTCCCGGTGCTGACGAAGATTTCCCACCAGAAAGACGAGTTTATTGCCGCCGTCATGTCGAGTTTCTCGGCGGTGGCCGCGATGTGCCTTTTTGTCAGCGTCTGCCTGATGCTGGTGGCACCCGAACTGGTGGCGGTGGTGCTGGGGCCCAAATGGCGCGACGCCGTGCCGCTGATGCGCTGGCTGGCCTTGTTTGGCGGGTTTTCGGCCCTGGTGCTGGTGCTGGAGGTGCCGCTGTGGGTGAGCGGCAAAACCCATTTGTCGGCGGCGCAAAGCTGGCTTGAGCTGGCCATCATCCTGCCGCTCACCTGGTGGGCGGTGCAAAGCCACGGCGCCGAGGGCGCGGCCGCCGCCCGCGCGGCGGTGGCCGTGCTGATGGTGCCGGTGATGATGGTGCTGACCGCCCGCAGCGGCAGCGTGCCGCTGGCCAACCTGCTGGCCGCGTTGTGGCGCCCGTTGCTGGCGGCGCTGGTGATGGCGGGCGTGGTGGGCTTGCTGCCGTGGCCGGTGCTGGCCCCGGCGCTGCTGGGCCTGGTGGTCAAAGGCGGCGCGTGCGTGCTGGTCTCCCCGACGGTGTTGATGCGGTTGTGGGCGGCCAGCGGCCGGCCGCCGGGCTTTGAGGCCGCGGCCTTGAAGTTTGTGCAAGCGCGGCTCGGCCGGGCCTGATCATGGCTGCCCGGGCCGCGACGCAGGTGTTGCCCATCCAGCCGGCCGACCTTGCCGAGGGCGGCCTTTTTTTGCACCCGCACCTGGCCCGGCGCATCACCCCGCAGGCCTGGGCGGCCTCACTCACCCACCGCTGGGCGGCAAGCCAGCCCAATTTCGGCATGCAGTTGCGCGACGGCGACAAACTGGTGGGCGTGTTTTGTGCGGTTTATTCTGATCAGCAGATCAACGGCCAAACCGAGCGGTTTTGCAACCCGCACAGCTGGTGTGTATTGGACGATTACCGCCATGCCAGCCTGAGCCTGGTATTGCCGCTGCTCAGGCAGCGGCAATACCATTTCACGATGTTCACGCCCAACCCCAAGGTGGCGCAGGTATTTTTGGGTTTGCGGTTTCGCCTGCTCGATGCCGGTTTGCTGTATACCGCCCACCTGCCCACGTTGTGGCCGCAGCGCGCTGGCAGGTTTGTCGAGCCGCGCCTCGACCAGATTGCCGGGCGTTTGCGCGGCACGCCGTTGCAAGAGTTTGAGGCGCACCGCGCCATCCCGTGGCTGCGCTTTGTCGCCTTTGGCGTGCCCGGCGATGAATGCCTGGTGATCTACAAAATCGGGCGCTGGAAAAAACTGCCTTGCGCGCTGATTTTGCATGCCAGTGACAGCGCCGCGCTGGCGCGCCACGGCCATTTGCTGCGCCACCACCTGCTGCTGC
>JANMKO010000154.1:0-2165 GCA_031372085.1 Betaproteobacteria bacterium | reverse complement strand
TGCCGCCCGCCAGAAAAGCGCCATCGGCGCCCAGCCGCGAGACGGCATCGGCCACGCTGGTGGCGCGCTCGTAGGCAAACGGCGTCACCGTGCAATCTCCGTGCTGCGCGCTGCGATCAGGTGGCCGGTGGGGCTGCCCGGCGCGCTCATGCCGGCGCCACCGCGCGGATGGCGGCCACGATGTTGACGTAAGCGCCGCAGCGGCACAGGTTGCCGCTCATGCGCTCACGAATCTCGTCGTCGGTGAGCGTGAAGCCCGCGTTCACATCCTTCGTCGCGTGGCTGGGCTGGCCCTGCCGAAATTCATCCAGCATGCCCACTGCCGAGCAAATCTGGCCCGGCGTGCAGTAGCCACATTGCAAACCGTCGTGGTCGATGAATGCCTGTTGCAAGGGGTGCAACTGATCCACGGTGCCCAGGCCCTCGGCCGTGACGATGTTGGCGCCGTCCTGCGCCACCGCCAGGCACAGGCACGCCAGCACCCGCCGGCCGTCCAGCAGCACGGTGCAGGCACCGCACTGGCCGTGGTCACAGCCTTTTTTGACCGACATCACGCCCAAATGGTCGCGCAGCGCGTCCAGCACGCTGGTGCGGGCATCCAGCGCCAAATCGCGGCGCTGGCCGTTGACCGTCAGTTGAATCGCCATCGCCATCGTCAATTCCTTTTCCATCTGCGCCGGGCCGGCGCCTGCGATGGCCACAGTGTGATGCCAAATCCAGCCGCCCGCGCCCATCCGACCCACGCCGATAATCGCGGGTTTCCATCCACCCGGTGCGGCCCGTGACATGCAGGCAGCGCAGCCTATGTCCGATTCAACCGTTGCAGCCGATTCAGCGCCCGCGCCAGCGCTGGCCAGCCCTTTGCGCGCCACCAGCGCGCTGGCCAAAGAGGTCAAGCGCCGCCGCACCTTCGCCATCATCAGCCACCCTGACGCCGGCAAAACCACGCTGACCGAAAAGCTGTTGCTGTTCTCGGGCGCCATCCAGATTGCCGGCTCGGTGAAGGCGCGCAAGGCCAGCCGGCATGCCACGTCTGACTGGATGGAGATCGAGAAACAGCGCGGCATCTCGGTGGCGTCATCGGTGATGCAGATGGAATACCGCGACTGCGTGATCAACCTGCTCGACACCCCCGGCCACCAGGATTTTTCTGAAGACACCTACCGCGTGCTCACCGCCGTGGACGCCGCACTGATGGTGATCGACGCCGCGAACGGGGTTGAGCCGCAAACCCGGCGCCTGCTGCAAGTCTGCCGGGCCCGCAACACGCCCATCCTCACCTTTGTCAACAAGATGGACCGCGAGGTGCAAGACCCGCTGGTGCTGATGGACGAGATCGAGCGTGAGCTGGGCATGGTGGTGACGCCCTTCACCTGGCCGGTGGGCATGGGCAAGATGTTTCACGGCGTGATGGACCTGCGTGAGGCGCGCATGCGCGTCTTCTCGCCGGGTGAGGACCGGGTGAACGCCGCCCAGTCGGGCGACGATGAAATCCTCACCGGCTTTGACAACCCGGCGTATGCCCAGCGCTTTGGCATGCAATATGAGCAGGCCCGAGGCGAGATCGAGCTGGTGCGTGAGGCGGCGCCGCCGTTTGATGAAGCCGAGTTTCTGGCCGGCCGCCAGACGCCGATGTTCTTCGGCTCGGCCATCAACAACTTTGGCGTGCAAGAGGTGCTGGACGCGCTGGTGGATCTGGCGCCGCCGCCCGGTGACCGCACGGCAATGCAGCGCGTGGTGCACCCCGAAGAGCCCAGGTTCACCGGCGTGGTGTTCAAGATCCAGGCCAATATGGACCCGAGCCACCGCGACCGCATCGCCTTCTTGCGCGTGGCCAGCGGCCATTTTGAGCGCGGCATGCGGCTCAAAGTGGTGCGCTCGGGCAAAGAGATGCGGCCCAACACCGTGGTGTCATTCCTCAGCCAGCGCCGTGAGTTGCTGGACGAGGCTTATGCCGGCGACATCATCGGCATCCCCAACCACGGCGTTTTGCAACTGGGTGACACCCTGACCGAAGGCGAGAACCTGCAATTCACCGGCCTGCCGTTTTTTGCGCCCGAGATGTTCCGCATGGTCGAGGTGGCCGACCCGCTGAAGACCAAGCAGCTCAAGGCCGGCCTGACGCAACTGGGTGAAGAGGGCGCCATCCAGGTGTTTCGCCCGCT
>JANMKO010000099.1:0-5514 GCA_031372085.1 Betaproteobacteria bacterium | reverse complement strand
GCGTGAAACAGGTCCACCAGCATCGGTGAGCCCAGGATGTCGCGCACCTGGGCCCGCGTCATGCCGGGCTTGATTTGTGCGGCCTGCTCACGGGTGACCACATTGCCCTGCACGATGTCCATGCGGTAGGGCGCCAGCACGCCCAGAAAGTTGCCGCCGGCAGTCATCGACGGCAATGACGGCAATGACGGCAACATCGAGCAGCCGCCCAGCGCCAGCAGCAAAAGCGGCGCGGCGCGGCGCGCAAACAGGTGAATGGTCAATGGGCCCACCAAGGTTTGGGGCGCCGCTTGCCGGGCTGGTCAAGACGCGGCGCGCGGCACGGGCATCTGAACCAGGCGCTGGGCAGTCGGCTGGATATGATCCGCAGATTCTAGCCATCCACCCGCTGCGCACCGGGCCCGCCATGACGCATGCTGACGAACTGAAGAGCAGCGGCTTGAAGGCCACGCTGCCGCGCATCAAGATACTGGAGGTCTTCCAGCGCACGGCGCAGCGTCACATGACGGCCGAGGACGTGTTCAAGGCGCTGTTGAGTGAGGGCGCGGATGTCGGCCTGGCCACCGTCTACCGGGTGTTGATGCAGTTTGAACAGGCCGGGCTGCTGCTGCGCAGCCATTTTGAATCCGGCAAATCGGTGTTCGAGCTGAACGAAGGCCAGCACCATGACCACCTGGTCTGCCTGACCTGCGGCCGGGTGGAGGAGTTTTTTGACGCCGAGATCGAGCAGCGCCAGCGCGCGGTGGCCAGCGCCAACGGCTTTGACCTGCAAGACCATGCGCTGTCGCTGTACGGCGTGTGCAACAAGCCGGCCTGCCCGTACCGGCACAAATAGCCGCGCTGCTGCTGGCGCGTGTTTGGCGTGTATCTAGCGCACTGCTGGCGCGCATTCCGCCCGGTCACTCGTCGCTCTGCTGCATCGCCTTCTGGTGGCGCTCGATGAACTCCTGGTAGGTGTCGATGCCGCGCAGTTGCAGGATGGTGTTGCGCACTGCCGCCTCCACCAGCACCGCCAGGTTGCGGCCGGCGTCCACGGTGATCACCGCCTTGCGCACCGGCATGCCCAGCACGTCCTCGTACAGCGGCTCATACGGCAGGCGCTCAAATTCGCGCTCCATCGTCTCTTTGCGCACCAGGTGCACGATCAGCTTCAAGCGCATCTTGCGCCGCACCGCCGTCTCGCCAAAGATGGCGCGGATGTCCAGCAGGCCGATGCCGCGCACCTCCAGCAGGTTCAGCAGCAGCGCCGGGCAGCGGCCCTCCAGCGCACTTTGGCTGATCTTGTAGAAATCCACCGCATCGTCGGCCACCAGGCCGTGGCCGCGTGAGATCAGCTCCAGCCCCAGCTCACTCTTGCCCAGGCCCGACTCACCGGTGAGCAGCACGCCCAGGCCCAGGATGTCCATGAACACGCCGTGCCGGGTGATGCGCTCGGCAAACAGCTGCGCCAGGTAAGCGCGCACGATGTCGATCACCTGGCCGGCCGACTCGGCGGTGACAAACAGCGGGATTTCAGCCCGGTCGCACATCGCCACCAGGCGGTCGGGCGGCGTCACGCCGTCGGCCGCTATCAGCACCGGCGGCTCTAGTGTGACGATGCGCGAGATGCGGCGCTCCTGGTCTTCGGGCGACGAGTGCGACAGGTAGGCCACCTCACGCCGGCCGACGATCTGCACCCGGTAGGGATGGATGTAGTTCAGGTAGCCCACCAGATCGGCGGCCGATTGCGCGTCGCGCACCGCCGCTTCGTCAAAGCGGCGCTCGGGGTGGGCATGGCCGGCGATCCACTCCCAATGCAGCAGCTCGCGGTGCGCTTCGAACAACGCCTCGGCGCTGATCGAGGTGGGTTTCATCGGGCGCGCCCAGTGCTGTTGCAGGCCGCAGCCCCACCGGGGGCCGGGATCACGCGACGGACTTCAGCGGCGCCCAGTCGGCGATCAGCTTGTGCAGCGCACCGGCGTTCTCGGCCGTCTTGAGCCGGTCGCGCAAATCACGGTCAGACAGCAGCTCGGCGATCTCGGACAGGATTTCAAGGTGGCGCTGGGTGGCGGCCTCGGGCACCAGCAAAAAGATCAGCAGGCCCACCGGCTCATCGTCGGGCGCGTCAAACGGGATCGGCTGGGCCACCCGAAGCACCGCAGCCAGCGGGTTTTTCAGCCCCTTGATGCGGCCGTGCGGGATGGCCACGCCGTGGCCCAGGCCGGTCGAGCCCAACCGCTCACGCGCAAACAGGTTGTCGGTGACGGTGGCCCGGGCGATGGCGTGCTGGTTTTCAAACAGCATGCCGACTTGCTCAAAAGCGCGCTTTTTGCTGGTGGCCTCCACGTCCACCAACACATTGGCGGCGGGCAGGATGGCGGCGAGACGGTTCATGGCGTTCACCCCGCTTGCCAGCCGCAGTTGTCCGGCGCAATCACGGGCCTTGTGACAGAAAAATGATTATAGAAATGCGTTCTTGCGCTGCACTGTTGCGACCACCCGCATCTGAGGGATGTTGTCACGGCGCCGCAGGGTTTGGCAGCAGCGACGGCAAAACGGCCCCCCGCAGGGGCCGCTGGTGGCGCAGTGGCAGAAGTGGCGGTCAGACCACGTCGGCGTCCAGGCGCTTGGCGGCGGGGTGGTGGTGGTCTTGCAGCTTGTCCTTGTGGCGGCAGACCTGGCGATCCAGCTTGTCCATCAACTGATCGATCGCGGCATAAAGATCTTCATGAGACTGTTCGACAAAGATGTCCTTGCCCTTGACGTGCAGTGTCTCCTCGGCTTTTTGCCGTCGTTCCTTCTCCTTGAGCTTCTCGACTGTCAGCAACACACTGATGTCGACCACTTGATCAAAATGCCGTGTCACCCGGTCCAGTTTGGCCAGAACGTACTCGCGCAGCGCGGGGGTGACGTCAAGATGGTGTCCGCTGATCGTCAGGTTCATCAGAGCGTCCTTTCAAGAGAGGTTGGTCGGAGGCAGGGGGTTGGCCGCTGCCCGGCAGATGGGCCGGCCGGGCATCAAGGCGCAAATCCACCCGCAACCAGCGTACTCCCGTTGTCGGCCCCGTGACAAGGGCGTGACGGCCATCAGCAGGATTGGCGTGGGTTGTGCCGTCCGGCAGGGCGTGCAGCACGCCGCGCCGGTGCATCGGTTTTGACGCGAGCCGCGCCAGCGATGTCTTAGGAAGGGTTCGCCAGCAGGCCGCAAACGCGGTAAAGTGCAAAAAGCGGTGAGAAACGCTGAATGAGTGGCCCACGCTGGGTGCATGGGCCACGGGTTTTCAGGGGACAGTGCGTGTATTGCCACGGCGCAAACACCGCACCAACGGGGCCGCTGGTCTGGCTGCAGGATGAGAAAAAGCGCGACGAATGACGATGTGCTGTCCACCCGTGAGGCGGCGGAGCGCTTGGGCGTGGCGCTGCGCACGGTGCAGTTGTGGGTGGAGGGCGGCGTGTTGCCGGCCTGGAAGACGGCCGGTGGTCACCGCCGCATTTCACGCGCTGCGGTTGAGCGGCTGATTGCCGAGCGCACGGCCGCGTTGTCGGGCGATGCGCCGTTGGCAGTGGCCGCCGCACCGTCCAGTGATGGCCGCCTGCAGCTGATGGTGGTCGAAGACGAGCCCGAGTTGCTGCGCCTGTTCACGATGGTCATCGCCGGCTGGGATTTGCCCGTGGCCGTGACACCCGCCAGCAACGGCTTCGAGGCCTTGCTGCGCATGGGCCAGCACTGCCCTGATCTGCTGATCACCGACCTCAACATGCCGGGCATGGATGGCTTCAAGATGATTGCGTCGTTGCGGGGTGTCGGGCAAGCTTTTGACGACATGGACATCGTGGTGGTCACGGCATTGACGGCGCCAGAGATCGCGCGCCGCGGCGGCCTGGCCAGCGGCGTGCGGGTGTTTCACAAGCCGGTGCCTTTTGACGAACTCGAGACCCTGGTGCGAGACCGCATCGCCGCGCTGACCAGCACCGCCTGAGGCGGCCCCGGCGCGCGCCAATGCCCCGCCGGGCGGCCCGCTGCGCCGGCCACGACAGGCCGTCCGACGCACCGACCGTTTGTCGCTTGCCTCTTGCCTCTTGCCCCGCCGGAGCCGTCGCCATGAAACGCGTATTGATCGTCGAAGACCAGGCCGACATCCGCAAGCTGATCCGCATGACGCTGGAGTTCGAGCCTTACGAAATCCACGAGGCGTCGGATGGCGCCGGTGGCCTGCAAAAGGCGTTTGAAGTGGCACCGGATGTGATGCTGCTGGACGTGATGATGCCGGGTGATCTGGACGGTTTGCAGGTCTGCGCACTGGTGCGGGCGAGCCCGGCGTTGCAGCACATCCGCGTGGTGCTGCTCACCGCCCGTGGCCATGTCAAAGACCGCGACGCCGGCCAGCAGGCCGGTGCTGATGAGTACCTGATCAAGCCGTTCAGCCCGCTGCAATTGATCGAGACGATCGAGCGCCTGATGCCGGCGGCTTGATCGCCGTGCCGGCCCGCCGACGTGGGCCGTGCGGCCCGGGGGCGATGCCATAATTCTTCGGGTTTCTCGAAGGAGCACCGTCTTGGACCTGCGCCGCGCTCGGTGACCATGCACGCCAGCCTGGGTTGACGGGCTGCGGCGGTTGGCAGGCCCGCCCATCCCCGGAATGACCACCGGCTGCCCCGGCCGTGTGGCCGCCCCGCGCTGGAGATTTGCATGCTCAATGTGTTCACACTGGCCCAGGGCCGGCTGGTGCAGCAAGAGATCGACAGCCCTGCCCGCCTTGCCGGCGCCCAGCCGGTGTGGGTGGATCTGGAGTCACCGCTGGCGGTGGAGAAGGGCTGGATCGCGGCCCGCTTCGGCTTGACGATCCCCGACAACATCGTCGACGACGACCTCGAAGAATCGGCTCGCTTTTATGAAGAGGACAACGGCGAGCTGCACATCCGGTCTGATTTTTTGATCGACGACGATGTGACGCCGCGCAATGTGCGGGTGGCCTTCATCCTGAAAGAAGGCGTGCTTTTTTCAGTGCACGGTGAAGACCTGCCGGTGTTCCGCCTGCTGCGGTTGCGGGCACGCCGGGTGCCGGCGCTGATCGGGGACGCCAAGGACGTGCTGCTCAAGCTGTACGACGCCGATGCCGAATACTCGGCCGACGCGCTGGAGGGCATTTATGACAGCCTGGAGAAAGTCAGCACCCGGGTGCTGAAGCAGGATGTGGACGACCAGGCGGCCGGCGCCGCGCTGAGCGCGATTGCCAAGGAAGAAGACCTGAACGGCCGCATCCGGCGCAACGTGATGGACACCCGGCGCGCGGTGAGCTTCATGATGCGCAGCCGCATGCTGGGCGCCGAGCAGTTTGAAGAAGCGCGGCAGATCTTGCGCGACATCGACTCACTCGACTCGCACACGGCGTTTGTGTTCGACAAGATCAACTTTTTGATGAGCGCCACGGTGGGCTTCATCAACATCAACCAGAACAAGGTGATCAAGATTTTCTCGGTGGCCAGCGTGGCGCTGCTGCCGCCCACCTTGATCGCCAGCATTTATGGCATGAA
>JANMKO010000052.1:0-9275 GCA_031372085.1 Betaproteobacteria bacterium | reverse complement strand
CCCGAGCCGCTGTATTTTTTTCCCGGCGCCCCCGACGTGGTCCCCACGGTGGCAGCGGGGGGGGCCGCCCCCCGCGCCGGTTTTGAGGTGGATTTGCACCTGGAGCCCGAGCACGGTTTTGGTGATTACGACCCGGCGCTGGTGTGTTTTGAGGCGCGCGCGCTGTTTTCCGGCCACGTCGAGCAGGGCATGCAGTTTGACGGCCTGCCCGAGGGCGCCGCCACCACCGGCATGAAGCCCGACGCGATCTACACGATCACCGAGATCTACCCGTCGCACCTGGTGCTGGACGGCAACCACCCGCTGGCCGGCATGGCGCTGCAACTGGCGGTGACGGTGTGCGCGGTGCGCGAGGCGACAGCCGAGGAGATCGAGGCTGAAACCGTGAGCGAGAGCGCGCTGAGTGTGCTGTCTGGCCCGCCGGCACCGGCGTCTGCGCACCTGCACTGAACTTGTCGGTGCCGCTTCACCCGCTTGCGGTAGCCCGAGCCTGTCAAGCCCGGCCGGTGGACCCGAAGCCGCCCGCGCCGCGCAATGAGGCGCTGAAATCATCCACCCGCCGGAACACCGCCTGCACCACCGGCACGATCACCATCTGCGCGATGCGGGCCATCGGCAACACGGTGAACGGGGTTTGGCCCCGGTTCCAGCAGCTCACCATCAGCGGGCCCTGGTAGTCGCTGTCGATCAGGCCCACCAGGTTGCCCAGCACGATGCCGTGCTGGTGGCCCAGGCCAGAGCGCGGCAGGATCATCGCGGCCAGGCCGGGGTCGGCGATGTGCAGCGCCAGGCCAGTGGGGATGAGCACGCTTTGGCCAGGCTCGATCACCAGATCAGTGTCAAGGCAGGCGCGCAGGTCGAGGCCGGCGCTGCCGGGCGTGGCATAGGCCGGCAAAAACGCGGCCATGCGGGCGTCCAGCACTTTGACATCGATGGTGGTCATCGTGGTCTGGCCAGCCGGTCGGCAATCTCACGCACCAGCGCACGCGCCAGGCTCAGCTTGTCGGCGGTGGGCAGCGCGCGCTCACCCGCCGCGTCCACCAGCAGCAGGGTGTTGTCGTCGCGGCCGAAGGTGGCCGGGCCCAGGTTGCCCACCACCAGCGGCAGGTTTTTGCGCACCAGTTTGTCACGCGCATGGCGCGCCAGGTCATGGCTCTCGGCGGCAAAACCGACGCAGAACGGCGGCGCGGCCAGCCGGGCCACCGCCGCCAGGATGTCGGGGTTTTCCACCAGGTCAAAGCCGGGCACGCTGCGGCTGCTGTCTTTCTTGATCTTGCGGTCCGACAGGCTGGCCGGCCGCCAGTCAGCCACCGCCGCCGTGGCCACAAAAACCTGCTGGCTGGCGGCCAGCGGCAGCACCGCGTCCAGCATCTGCTGCGCGCTCTGCACATCGATGCGGCGCACATGGCGCGGCGTGGCCAGGTGCACCGGGCCGGCCACCAGCGTAACGTCGGCGCCGGCCTCTTGCGCCGCCCGGGCGATGGCAAAACCCATCTTGCCGGACGACAGGTTGGTGATGCCGCGCACCGGGTCGATGGCCTCGAAGGTGGGGCCGGCGGTGATCAGCAGTTTTTTACCGGCCAGCAGCTTGGGCTGGAAGAAGGCGATCAGCTCGTCGCACAGCTCGGCGGCCTCCAGCATGCGGCCGTCGCCCACCTCACCGCAAGCCTGGTCGCCGGTGCCGGGGCCCAGCACCTGCGCACCGTCGGCCACCACCTGGGCCAGGTTGCGCTGGGTGGCCGGGTGCGACCACATCTCGCGGTTCATCGCCGGGGCCAGCAGCAGCGGGCAGGTGGCCAGCGGCCGGGCGATGCACAGCAGCGACAGCAGCTCACCGGCCCGGCCCTGGGCGATCTGGGCCAGAAAATCGGCCGAGGCCGGCGCCACCAGGATGGCGTCGGCCTGGCGGCTTAAATTGATGTGCGCCATGTTGTTGGGTTCACGCGCGTCCCACTGGCTCAAGGCCACCGGCCGGCCCGACAGCGCCTGCATCGTCACCGGGGTGATGAAGGCGCAGGCGGCGTCGGTCATCACCACCTGCACGGTGGCGCCGGCCTTGACCAGCTCACGCGCCAGCTCAGCGGCTTTGTAGCAGGCGACGCCGCCCGACAAGCCCAGCACGATGTGGCGGCCCAGCAGGGCCTGGGGCGGGTTGGCGGTGGGCAGCATGGCGCGCAATGTAGCGGAACCCCGGCAGGGCCGGTGGCCTACGGGCGGATCGGTCGGGCGGATCAGCCGGGCAGCTCGGCCAGGCAGATCCGGCCGGGCAAATCAGCCGGGCAGATCAGCCGGGCAGATCAGTCCGGCACGGCGGCGCCGTGGCACTTCTTGTACTTTTTGCCACTGCCGCAGGGGCAGGGGTCATTGCGGCCGGTTTTGGCTTTGACGCGGCGCGTCTGCGGCTTGGGGCCGTGGTCCAGCCAGTACAGCCGCAGGTCTTGCACCGCAAAGCAGGCATCGTCCACCAACTGGTCGCGGTCCAGGGTTTCACCTGGGTAGGTGTGCTGCAAATGCTCGGCCAGGTCGTTCCCGCTCAACATCGGCGCCAGCGCGCGCGACAGGCAATCGTCATACCAGCGGCCGTCGCCGGTGTCCAGATCGGGCTCGGGCCAGTCGTCGGCAAAGGCCTCGATGGCGTCGCCAAAACCTTCGGCCCACAGCGCACCGGTGTTCAGCAAATCGGCCGCTTCGTCGGCCGTCATGTGGCCGCCGGCCACCACCTCGGCACGTGCCGCGTCGTCGTAAGTGATCATCAGCGGGGCCAGCCGCAGGTATTCGGGCTCGTCGGTCAACGACGCCGGATCGAGCTGGCTGGCGATGACGTTCCAGCGGCCCAGCAGCGTGGCCATGGCCTGCTCAACATCGGCCGGGTCGCTGAAGGCGCGCTCAAACGCATCGCCCAGGATGGCCGGCAACCACTCGCTGGGCGCGATCGCCCGGCGGCTGGCCAGCAGCGCGGTGAGGTAGCCGTCCACCCATTCCAGTGAGATGTCGGCGCCAAAGCCGACCAGGCGCTCACAAAACTGCTCCAGCGCCGCGATGTCGGCCTCGCTGCTGTTGCGGGCGATGCGGCTCATCGTGCACCTCGGGCGGTGGGCGGGGCGGCAGCGGATCGAGGGTGCGGAGTCAACGCCATTTTCAGCTCGGTTGGGCAGGGGGCGAATTGTCACCGCCCGGGACGGGCGCGCCCCAGCGCGGGGGTTGGGGGTGCAGCCGGGCCATCGACAGCACGTCCGCGTAGTGGCCGTGGCGCAGCGCATAGCCCCGGTGCAGGCCTTCTTGCACAAAGCCGCAGTGCTGGTACAGCCGGATCGCGTGGGCGTTGTCGGCAAACACGGTGAGCTCGATGCGCAGCACCTGGCCCCAGTTGTCGGCCCAGTCGCACAGCGCTTGCATCAGTGCCGCGCCCACGCCCTGGCGCTGGGCGCTGGGCGCCACCGCGATGCCCAGGCCCATCACGTGGCGGCGCCGCAGCGCGGGGTTGGACACGTACAGGCCAGCGCTGGCCACCACTTGCAGATCACCGTGGGCGTCGGGCAGTTCGGCCACCAACGACAGATCGGTCTTGCCCGGCGCCAGGCCGTCGGTCAACTGGGCCAGCCAACGGGTCTCGCTGCTGTAGGGCGTCTGCATCAGACTGGCCAGCACGTCGGGGTGGCCCATGAGGCGGGCAAAAGCCGCCGCGTCGGTGGGCGCAGCGCGGCGGATGGCGATGGGCGGTGGGGGCATGGCACGGGCTCCAGCGGCACGGATGGCGGGGCCGCGCATGTTCAGGCCGCAGCGCGCTGCGCGTCAACCGCCGCCATGGGGGCGGCCACACCGCGCTGACCGACAATGCCGGGTTGTCAACACCACAAGGCCCATGCCATGAGCGCAAAAAAGACGGATCTGGTCCGCCAACTCGAAAGCAAGCTCGAAGGCCAGCGCAAACGCACCGCCGTGCCGGGCCGGTTTGGCCTGGACGCCGCCGCGCCGCTGGACCGCAAAGACCAGCGTCGGCGCGACGCCGCCGCCGGCCTGGTGCCGTTTGCCTGCAAGCTGCCAGCCCCGCTGGCGCAGCAGTTGCGCGACCGTGCCGATGCGCACGACGGCGGCATCAACGCACTGATGGTGGCCCTGCTGGCGCGTGGCCTGGCCGCCTGACGACCCCGCGATACGGCGGCCGGCGCCTATTGCAGGCTGGTGTCGATGCCTTGCCCGTCAAGCAGGCTGTCCAGCCGCCGCCGCGCTTCGGCCCGCACAGCGTCGTTCGGCACCGCCAACCCGGCTTCCAGCGCTCCGCGCATCTCATCGACGCCGCTGGCCCGTGCTTCCAGAGAGCGCTGGAAGGCGAGTGAGCGCACCCGGTCCGACGCATCGTTCTCGTACAGCCGCTTCAGCGTGTCGCCGGGCAGCGATTGGCCTTCACCCCGCGCGCGCAGCAGGCCGTCGTAGCGCTCGTCGTCCGTGCCTTGGGCAAGGGTTTGCTGCAATGTTGATGGTGGCGGCCGCACGCCGCCGGTTGCCACTGTGCAGCCGGCCGCCGCCAGATCGGGCGCCGCAGCGGCCGCCATCCCGCGCCGTGCAGCGCCAACGCGCTGATTCACATCGGGCCAGCCGCTTTGCTTGCCGATCTCTTCGAGCACCCATTCAAGCGGTTGCTGCTCGACCCTGAGCGTGGCGGTGCCGTCGCTGGCCACGGCGATCAACGGTGCGCTGTCGCGCGGCGTCAGCGCCGCCACGGTGGCGGTCGAGTTTGCGGCGGCGCCTGCGGCAGCCTTTGCGGCGGCCGGTGCGGCGGCACCGGCCGTCCCGGGCGGCGTCGACGTCAGCCACGCCCCGGCGCCGCCGGAGATGGCCGCGACCACGGCGTACACACCAAGCTGTCGGACGTTCATGGCGCTTTCCTCATCGTGAAGCCGGGCATCGTTGCAAGCTTCGGCACCACCAGCCGGTCGCCGATCACCTTGCCCGCTTTTAACTGCGGCCGGGGGTCGGCCAGATCGAGCGGCAACCGCAGCGCGCCTTCGGCACAGCCGCGCCGCGTTGCGGTGATGCTGCCCGGCGCGTCCAGGCTGCCCGAGAACTCATTGCAGCCATCGTGGCCCTCGATCAACTGACGTTTGACCGTGAACCAGGGCACCGAACCCGGCGCGGACGGGTGCACCGGCCGCGACGCCAGTTCGACCAGCAACCAGCGTCCCTGCACCGTCTCCAGGCCCGGTGGCCTGGCCAACGCCGCCGCTGCGCCGGCCGCCCCACCGGCCAGTACAGCAAGCAGCCAAGCAATCATCCTGTGCATGCGGGTGTCCTCAAGGCGGGGCTGCCTCGACCGATGGGCCGAGACAACCCCCAAGCAAGCGCCGTCGGCGTCGTCAAGACCTGGCGGCAGGCGGCAGACGGCAGACGGCAGGCCCGTTGCCCGTTGCCCGTTGCCCATTGGCAGCGCGGCCCGCCGTCCTGCCACTTCAGTTGCAATAGCCTTGCGACGCAAACGTGCCGCCGCCCGGCGCGGCCGTGGCGCAAAGCGTGTTCAGCAGTGACGCGATATTGCCTGCACCGTACACGCCATAACTGGCATTCGGATAGCGCGTGTTTTGGCGGAACTGCGATGCCCAGTTGTCTTTCGCGGCGTTCGGGTCGGCCGACCCCCAGGACGTGACGCCGATGACGGCGATATTGGACGCGCTGCCCACCGCAGCGCCGCCGGCCAGGGTGGCGGCCCGTGAGCGCAGATTGACGATCCACCCGCCGCCGCTGGAGCCGCCGGTCAGGTTGCTGCCCTGCCACAACTGGCCGGCACCACCCAGCGTGGTGGTGTAGGTCGGGCCGTCGGTGCGCTGCATGATGGCGCCGCTGTCCATGAGAAACGGATAACCGAGCGTTGAAACCGCGCCGGTGTGCTGGTTGCCGGTTTTGGGCGACGTGACAAAAGAATAGTTGTTCCAGCCATAACCCAGGTAGCCGACCAGATCACCGGCAAACAAATTGCCTTGCCGGGCCAGCGCGATCACTGCGATATCGTTGTCGCGTGCTGCGCCCGTGCCGATATCCGTGCCATTGGCCCAGCTCGCCGGGCGCACCAGCCCGGCCCAGTTCCAGGTACCGTAAGGTGCGATCTGCGCGGCCGTTGCGCCGGCAGCGCCGTAGTGGCCGGGGCGGAACTGGAAACCCGAGAACATATTGGCGCCGCTGCCGAATCTTTGAATGCAGTGCGCCGCCGTGACGATGACGCCGCGGCGGATCAGTGTGGCCGAGCAATACCCCCCAGAGAATGTCAACTTGCCAGCGGTGCGGTAGGGATACGTCGTGCTGAGGTGGTTGGCGGCCGTGGTACCACCGGCGCTGACGTTGCCGTCCTGCACCCGCGACGTGGTGTAGGGGATGCCAAAGCTGCCGAAGGCCCGCGTGTCTGCGTCCTGGACGATGCCACCCTTGAGCATCGCCCCGGCTGGATTGGGGCCCGCCGTGGTCGACGGCATCACCGCCGCCGTGCTGGGCGCTTGCAAAGGGTTGACCACCGGCCCGAGCCGGGAAATGTCGATGGCCGCCGCAGGACCGGCCCGCGTGGAACTGTCGTTGACAACAGCAGCGTCGTCGGCCTGCACGGCAGGGGCCGCCAAGACAGAAAGCGCGGTGACGGCAACGGGAATGAAATAACGCATGAAATCCTCCTGAAGGTGGGTTGAAGTCAAATCGGTTTCGGTGTGACCCGAGGCCGAACCGCTGCCTCTCAGCCCGGCCGTCGAAATCAACTTCCGACCGGGCCATTCGTTGATGCGAAACCAGGTGCAGCGGGCAAGCTGAATGTCGGCGAAGCACAAAATTAACGCATCACCAATGCGTAGTAGCCAAGGCGGGTGGGCGCTTTTTGATGGCCTGAGCCAGCGCAGTCGCATCGAAGAAGAATCTGTGCGCGGGTATGGGCCTGGCAGGTGTGCCGGGCCGGTGACGCAGCGCGCGGTCTGCGCTGTCTGCGTTGTGGGCAGATTGCAATTCTTCTCAAGCCGGCCGCCGCCTGAGCAATCAGCCCTGCGGATTTGCACAAATTCAAGCAGCGCGACCGGGTACGGCGTGTGGCCCTCTTTGAGCGAGACCGCCACCCGCAGCGGAACATCCTTGGGGCTGCGCCGCACCCGCCGCACCCGCCGCACCCGCCGCACCCAAAACCATCGGCGCGGCGAGGTCATTGCACTAATTCGATTGCGTACAATTTAATTGCGCACTAAAGTCTACCGATGTTGATTGCCAACGCCTCTGCGGTGCTGCCCGGCCAGCCTGATGCCAGCGCTTGGCTGACACTCGATCACCAGCTTTGTTTTGCGCTGTACGCGGCGTCACTGGCCATGACCAAAAGCTACAAACCGCTGCTGGCGCCGCTGGGCCTGACTTACCCGCAATACCTGGTGATGCTGGTGCTGTGGGAGGCGGACGGCGGCGCCGACAGCGCCGCCAGCCGCCTCACCGTGTCGCAGTTGGGTGCCCGGCTCACGCTCGACTCAGGCACGCTCACCCCGTTGCTCAAGCGGCTGGACAGCCTGGGCTTGGTGCAGCGCCAGCGCGACCGCAGCGATGAGCGCCGGGTGCGGCTGCAACTCACCGCTGCCGGCCGACATCTCAAACACCAGGCCCAGGCCGTGCCGCAGGCGATTGCCTGTGCTACCGCCTGTGATCTGCAACAAATCGGTGCGCTGGCGCGCCAGCTCACCACGCTGCGCCAGCAACTCACCGCGGCGCTCACCACCGCCCCAGCAACCACTTCCACTGCGGCGGCCAGCACCGCAGCGGCCAGCACAGCGCTCTCACCGGGTTGATGCCTTCAGGTCAGCCCATTCCACGGCCCCTCGGGGTCTTCTCAACCTCGTTTCAAGGATCACCCGATGTCACTCGACAAAGTTCTCTACACCGCCACCGCCACCGCCACTGGCGGGCGCACCGGCACGGCGCAATCGTCTGACGGCGCGCTCAAGCTCGACCTGTCCACCCCCAAAGAGCTGGGTGGCGCGGGCGGCGCCGGCACCAACCCCGAGCAGATGTTTGCCGCCGGTTATTCGGCTTGCTTCATCGGCGCGATGAAGGCAGTGAGCGCCGGCATGAAGATCAAGGTGCCCGACGATGTGAGCATCAAGTCCGAGGTCGGCATTGGCCCGATCCCGGATGGTTTTAGCATCCAGGTGGCGATGAAGATCACCCTGCCCGGCCTTGAGCGTGAAGCCGCCGAGCAACTGGTGGCCGCTGCGCACAAGGTGTGCCCGTACTCCAACGCCACGCGCGGCAACATCGATGTCACGCTGACGGTTGTTTGAGGCGTTGTCTTGACGCGCGTTTGATGGCAATCTGACGGCACCGTGACAGCCCGCCCGGTGCGGGAAGTCACGGCGCCGTCACGGCGCACGTTTAGCCTTGTCGGCTTGACTTCCGACCCGAGGGACGCCGCAAATGAACCCATCCCACCGCCCGCTGGCCGCGCTGATGCTGCTGGTTGCTGGCAGTTTCAACCCGCTGGCCACCCACGCCGCGCCGAGCTTTGTCAACGGCCTGGCGCTGGACGGCGCCGCACTTGATCTGGCAGGCGGCAGCAGCGCCAACAACGGCCGGGTCGGCTATTTCTCCGACATTTATTACGACCCCAACCGCAATGAGTGGTGGGGCTTGTCAGACCGCGGGCCGGGCGGCGGCAGCTTGAGCTACGACACCCGGGTGCAGCGCTTCACGCTCGATGTCAATGCCAACACCGGCGCGATCAGCAATTTCAAGATCGTCGAGACGGTGCGGTTCAAAAGCGGCGCCAATGCGTTCACCGGCCTGGCGCCGGCCGGCACCAGCACGCCGGGTTTGTCATTTGACCCGGAAGGGTTTGTCGTCAACCCGCGCACCGGCACGCTGCTGGTGTCCGATGAATACGGCCCGTCGCTGCGCGAATTCAACCGCAGCGGCCAATTGATCCGCAGCTACACCACGCCCGCCAACCTGGTGCCACGCAACACCAGCACTGGCGCGTATTACGCCAATGACGACGGCAGCAACAACGCCGGCAAGCGCAGCAACCGCGGCATGGAAGGGCTGGCCATCAGCCCCGATGGGCGTTATGCCTACGGCATGCTGCAAAGCGCCATGCTCGACGAGGGCGCTGGCAACGGCTCGGTCAACCGCATCGTCAAGTTCGACACCGGCACCGGCCAGGCCGTGGCGCAGTACGCCTACGCGATGAAGCGGTCGGGCCAGGGCCAGGGCATCTCGGCGCTGGTGGCCATCAACGACCATGCGTTTTATGTGCTGGAGCGCAACAACCGGGG
>JANMKO010000041.1:0-1682 GCA_031372085.1 Betaproteobacteria bacterium | reverse complement strand
TTGAGCTTTTATGCGCCGCAACCCATCCCGGCCGGCCAGACGCTGCGGCTGATCGACAGCGCGATCGAAGGTGTGGTGCAAGTGGTGGGCTGCCGCGCCCAGGGCCGCGTGTTCACGGTGCACGCCCGGCTGCTGACGGCGCTGCTGCTGCAGGCCACCGGCGTGTTTGTCTCGGCCCGGGCTTGACCGGCCCGCCGGCCCGGGCGCAGCGGCCCGCAGGGCGGCCAGCGCACCCGGCCGTGGCATCATCTGAGCCCCTTTCAACCACCGCCGCCCTGCGGCGCCAGCGACCAAGATGGACCTGAAACTGCCGATCACCATCCACGATGAGCTTGACGAACAGGTGATTGAAGCCACCGGCATGCTCGACCTGGCCAGCGGCGAAATCCGCGACGTCAAGTACCTGAACTTTGACACCGGGTCGGGCGGCTTCCCGGCCGAGAGCCCCGACTACGACTTCACCTGCGGCACCTTGAGCAATGGCACCAAGGATGTGGAGTTCCGCATCGAGGTGGACGTGGTGGGCCGTAAATACTCGATCACCCCGAGTGAGCTGCTGGAGCTGAAAGGCCGCGCCGCCAAGCTGTTCACGGCCCCGCCGGGCGGCCACCCGCCGGCCGAGCCCGCTGTCAAGCCCGGCGCCCGGCGCGGCCGCAAATAGCGCTGGCGCCCGGCCAGGCGCCGGGGGCGGGCGCATCAGGGCGCATCAGCGCCCCAGGCCGATTCGATGCGCAGCCCGCTCACCCACACCCGGCCGGTGCGCCCGCCCGGGTGCCAGACCTGCTGCAACACCGGTTGCAGCGCCAGGCCCGGCCGCCATTGCCAGCGCAAGCCCAGCTCCAGCGCGGTCTCGTGCGCGGCCGACCGCCGGCCCAGCGCGGCCCAGGCCGCTTGCTGTGGTGCGCCGAACCGGGCCATCGCCGCCCCGGCGGTGAAGTGGCTGGGCCCGCCCGGCCCCAGCGGGTGCGCCACCCACACGCCGGCGGCCAGCGCCAGATGCACCGCATGCGCGCGCTGGCTGGCGCTGCCGGCGCGCACAAAACCCACGGTCTGCTCAAACAGCGCCCCCTGTGCAAGGCCGTAAACCCCGTGGCTGGGCGCCGGGCTGGCGCCGTCGATGGCGGGGCCGGGCTGGCTGTACTGCCACAGGCCCAGGCCCCAATGCCCGGCCGGCCGGCCATCGCCGCCCGGCGCCGGCCCGGGCGCCTGCCAGCCGGCCTCGGCCACCCGCAGCGTGCCGTCGCTGCGCCGCAGGTGCACAACGGTGCGGCCGGGCCGGTCGGGGTCTCCCGGCACGCCGTCGATCAGCGCGGCCTGCAGGTAGTGGCCGCCGCCCAGTGGCTGGCGCAGGCGCAGGCTCAACCCCAGGTTGGGGAAGATCGACGGCCCGTTGCGGCCACTCTGCGAAGCGTCGATGCCGATGCCGAACGACGGGTGGATCAGCAGCGCCGACGCGTCGGTGGCATAAAACTCGCTGTTCAAGTCGTACAGCCCGAACAGCAGTTGGCTGCCGGTGGCCTTGATGTCATGCGCGATCCAGGTGGCATACAGCTGCACCGCGTTGCGCGTCACCTCGATGTTGCTGATGCCCTGCACCGTGCCCACCCGGCGGTTGGGCTTGCCGCCCTGGCTGAGCAGCAGCTCGCTGTGCAGCAGCGTGTCGGGCCAGCCCAGCAGCGCCG
>JANMKO010000009.1:0-3134 GCA_031372085.1 Betaproteobacteria bacterium | reverse complement strand
CGCCGCCCGGTGCCGGCGGCTTATTGCGCGGCCGAGTCGGGATCGACCGGCAGCAAAGAAGACGGCAGCGCCGCTGGCACCCGCGCCTGCACCGTGCTGGGCTGGGCCGGCAGGCCGTCCAGGTGGGCCACGTCGGCCCAGCCGTCGATGCCCAGCCGGCCGTCGGCCCAGCGCAGCCGGTTGATGCCGGTGTTGGGGATTTCGCACTCGCGCGGGCCGGTTAACGACAGGCCGTGCACCGTGCGCCACAGCATGTCCAGCACCCCGCCGTGCGTCACCACCACTACCGGCCCACCGGCCTGGCCGGCCGGCGACGCCAGCACGGCCTGCAACGCCTGCATCACCCGGGCATGGAAGGCCGTGTTGCTCTCACCGCCTTGCGGCAGCGCGTAATCGGCGTCGTGGCGCAGCCACTGTGCCCACAGCCCGGCATGGCGGCTGCGAATGGTGGGCACGTCCAGCCCTTCGAGAATGCCAAAACCCTGCTCGCGCCACAGCGGCTGCACCTGGGCCGGCCGGCCCAGCGTGTCGGCCAGCGGCTGGGCGGTCTGGCGGGCGCGCTGCAGATCGCTGACGACCAGCGCGCCGATCAGGCCGGTCGGGCTGATTTGGCCGATCGGGCCGACCGCCGGCCCATCCCGCCACTCCGCCGCCAGCCGCTGGCCCAGCCGCCGCGCCTGCTCCAGCCCCAGCGCGTTCAACGGCACGTCGATCTGGCCCTGAAAGCGGTGCTGGCGGTTCCAGTCGGTTTCACCATGTCGGATCACGATCAGCTGGGTCATGCCGCCATTGTCCGTGCAGCACTGTGACAGGGCCGTGGCCATAACAGCGCGTGTGGGGTGGCCGCCGGGCGGCGGCGCCAACGCGGTTGCAGTACGCTTGCCGCCATTGACCGGCCGCACCGCCGGGCGGTTGGCGCCCGGCACGGGCTGCCTGGCGTGCCACCCCTGCCGCGAGTTGCCAGCATGAGCCCCACCCTCCCCGCCCCGCCAGCGCCCGACCGCAGCCCCGGCGACGTGGGCAACATCGTCGAGCTGGGCCACATCAACCTGCGGGTGCCCGACCAGCCCACCGCGCTGGCGTTTTACGTCACCGGCCTGGGCCTGACCCGCGACCCCTACCTGATGACCGGCCTGGGCAATGCCTGGATCAATGTGGGCCGCTGCCAGTTCCACCTGCCGGTGGGCCCGGCCCAGGTGCTGCGCGGCCGTATCGGCCTGGTGCTGCCCGATCTGGCGGCGCTGCTGGCCCGGCTGGCCAGCGTGGCGCCCCGGCTGGCCGGCACCGCCTTCGGCTTTGCGCGGGCCGGCGCGCAGGTGGATGTCACCTGCCCGTGGGGCAACCGCATCCGGGTGCAGGCGCCCGACGCGTTGCGCTTTGGCCGCCAGGTGCTGGGCATGCCGTGGCTTGAGCTGGACGTGGCCATCGGCACGGCAGCCGGCATTGCGCGGTTTTACGAGACGGTGCTGGACACCCCGGCCCGCGTGGCCGAGGACGCCAGCGGCCTGTTTGCCGACGTGCCCGCCGGGCTGGGTGAGCGCCTGGTCTTCCGCGAGACGGCGCGCGCCGTGCCAGCCTACGACGGCCACCACATCCAGATCAGCGTGGCGGCGTTCTCAAAAGTGCACCGGCGGCTGCTGGATTGCGGCCTGGTCAGCGAGGAGAGCGGCCCGCACCAGTACCGGTTCTGCCGCCTGATCGACCCGCACAGCGGTGCGCTGCTGACCGAGCTGGAGCACGAGGTGCGCAGCATGCGCCACCCGCTGTACCAGCGCCGGCTGGTGAACCGCGACCCCGACGTGGCCGCCGATGCCTATGCCGACGGGCATGAGGCGGCGCGCTGGACGATGCCGCCGGGCTAGCCATGCGGCGCAGCCCCGCCCCACCGATGCACAAGGAGCAGGCATGAGCCTCATCACCCACCCCACCACGCCGTTTGCCGGCCAGCAGCCCGGCACGTCGGGCCTGCGCAAGAAAGTCAGCGTGTTCTTGCAGCCGGGCTACCTGGAGAACTTTGTCCAGGCCTTGTTCGACAGCCTGCCCGGCACGGCCGGCCAGACGCTGGTGCTGGGCGGCGACGGCCGCTACCACAACCGGGCCGCCGTGCAGGTGATCTTGCGCATGGCCGCTGCGCATGGCTTTGGACGGGTGCTGGTGGGCCAGGGCGGCATCCTCTCGACCCCGGCGCTGAGCTGCATCGTGCGCCAGCACCGGGCCTGCGGCGGCATCGTGCTGTCGGCCAGCCACAACCCGGGCGGGCCCGACGGCGATTTCGGCATCAAATACAACACCGGCAACGGCGGGCCGGCGCCTGAAAAGGTGACCGAGGCGGTGTACGCCCGCAGCCAGACGCTGACGCACTACCGGGCCAGTGACGCCGCCGACATCAACATCGACCGGCTGGGCCCGCAGACCATCGAGACCATGGCCGTCGAGGTGATCGACCCGGTAGCCGACTACGCCGCGCTGATGATGACCTGCTTTGATTTTGCCGCCATCCAGCGGCTGTTTGCCGGCGGCTTCCGCATGCGTTTTGATGCGATGAATGCGGTGGGCGGGCCGTATGCCCGGCACATCCTCGAAGGGTTGTTGGGTGCGCCGGCCGGCACGGTGGTGAACGGCGACCCGTTGGTCGACTTTGGCGGCCTGCACCCCGATCCGAACCCGGTCAACGCCAGCGACCTGATCAATCACATGGCCGCTGCCGACGCGCCCGATTTTGGCGCGGCCACCGACGGCGACGCCGACCGCAACATGATCGTCGGCCGCGGTTTTGACGTGACGCCCAGCGACAGCCTGGCGCTGATCGCCGCGCACGCGGCGGTGGCGCCGCGCTACCGGGACGGGCTGAAAGGCATTGCGCGGTCGATGCCCACCTCGATGGCGGCCGACCGGGTGGCCGCCGCACTCGGCATCGACTGCCACGAGACGCCCACCGGCTGGAAGTTTTTTGGCAACCTGCTCGACGCCGGCCGGGTGACGCTGTGCGGGGAGGAGAGCTACGGCACCGGCTCAGACCATGTGCGCGAGAAAGACGGCCTGTGGGCGGTGCTGTTCTGGCTCAACATCCTGGCCGCCACCGGCCAGTCGGTGCAGGCGCTGGTGCAGGCGCATTGGGCCCGGTTTGGCCGCAA
>JANMKO010000772.1:0-1847 GCA_031372085.1 Betaproteobacteria bacterium | reverse complement strand
CCCAGCGCCCGTGTCAGCCGTATCAGCCGCATCGGCCGCATGGCGGTGCTGGCGTCGCTGCGCGGCAGCGGCATCGGCGGCACGGTGTTGCAAGCGCTGATGCAGGCCGCGCGCAGCCGGGGCGACGCCCAGGTGCTGCTGCATGCCCAGGCGTCGGCGGTGGCGTTTTACCGCCGCCACGGCTTTGTGCCGCAGGGCCCGGTGTTTGACGAGGCCGGCATCGCCCACCAGGCGATGGTGTGCGGGCTTTGAGGCCGGCGCATGAACCTTAAAAGCCGCTGCCGGCCAGCGCCTCGAAGCGCTCCACATGGCGTGGGCCTTGCAACCAAGGTGCCAGCGCGGCCATGGCCTGCTGCTCGATCAGCCCGGCCAGTGCGTCGTCAACGCCCTTCGGGTGGGCGTAGGTTTCCATCAGCGTGATGTGCCCGCCCTGCACGCCGGGCCGGCGCAGCAACTCGGCCGCCAAACCCGGGTGTGCGGCCAGCAGGGGTTGCCGCAGCGCCTGCCCGGCCGCCAGCGCCGCCGCCAGGTCGGCCTCGGCGACGCGGTAGTAGATGTAGAGCCGCTGCGCTGCGGCGGGCGACAGGGGCGCGGCGGGCGCGTCTTCGGCGCCTGCGTCAGCCCGCTCAGCCCGCTCAGCCCGCTCAGCCCGGTCAGCCCGCTCAGCCCGGTCAGCCCTGATCGGCCGGGAACTCATACGGCATTGCCTCTCGCTGCAGCACCGGGCCGTCGGCCGCGCCGGCATGCAGGCTGCCGCTGTCCAGCGCGGCGAGCTTGATCTCCACCAGCGCGCTGTGGCCGCCGCCCGGCTGCGGCGCGGCCAGCACCACCTGGCCGGCGGGCTGGCCGGGGTCGGCACTGTGAAACACCGGCTGGCCAGCGGCCAGCGGCCCGTCGCTGTGAAACAGCATCGTGCGGCGCTTCAACGTGCCACGGTACTGGCTGCGCGCCACCACCTCTTGCCCGGGATAACAGCCTTTTTGGAAGTTGACCCCGCCCACCACCTCCCAATTGACCATCTGCGGCACAAACTGCTCGGTGGTGGCAGCCGCGATGCGCGCCACGCCGGCCTGCACCTCCAGCCAGTCCCACACGCCGGGCGCCAGCGCCGGCAGGGCGGGCGCGGCGGCCAGCGCCGGCTGGGCCAGCAAGAATCGCGGCTGGCCCTGGCCATCGGGCAGGCGGATGAGACGGCCTTGCGCGTCGGCCCCGGCCGGCACCACGCCCCACGGCACCACGCCCCACGGCGCTGCCGGGGCTGCCGCCCCCAGCCCGGTGGCCGCCGCCGCGCCAGCCAGGCCGTACAGCGCGGTGTCGGCCGACGCATCGGCCAGCTTGCACTTGGCGCGCAGCACAAACATCGACAGCCGCTTGAGCGTGCTGGCCAGCAGATCGGCGCTGCAAGCCAGGTAAATCGTCTCATTGCCCACGCGCCAGACCACAAAACTGGCGATCAGCCGGCCCTTGGCCGAGCAGTAGCCGGCCGGCCGGGCCTGCTGGTCGGTCAGGCTGGCCACGTCCTGCGTCAACTGGCTTTGCAGGAAGGCGGTGGCGTCGGCGCCCTGGGCGCGGATCACGCCCCAATCGGCCAGGCGCACGGCGCCAGAGAGAGCGGGTAGGGGGGTCATGCGGCCGATTATCATCACGCCCCGTCCCCAAGGCCGGCCGGCCCCGTTGTCGGTGGCTGGCGTGTGTGACTGGCGTGTGTGACTGGCGTGAGTCGCTGGCGTCTGTGGCTGGCAGTCTGTAGCTGGCGTCGGTGGCTGGCGTCCGTAACCGGCGTCGGCGGTTGGCCGATGCCCGCCGCGCCGGGCCGATGCCCAGCCAGGCAGCGCCCCGACCGTCCA
>JANMKO010000741.1:0-2079 GCA_031372085.1 Betaproteobacteria bacterium | reverse complement strand
CGGCGATGACGGGCCACCATGACCGCAGCGGCTTTTCTCCTGATCCCTGGGGCCGCCAGACCGGCCACCCCCTCCTACAATCGACGCATGATCTCGCGCGAACCTACCCTCGAACGTCTCGCCATCGCCCAGCAACTGCTGATCGATCCCTTTGGTCTGGACGAGGCCAAGCTGGCCGCCGCACTGGGCGTGATCGGCGAGCACCGGGTCGATGACGCCGACCTGTACTTTCAGATCACCCGCCATGAGGGCTGGAGCCTGGAAGAAGGCATCGTCAAGAGCGGCAGCTTCAGCATCGACCAGGGTGTGGGTGTGCGCGCCGTGGCCGGTGAAAAAACCGCCTTCGCCTACAGCGACGACATCTCAGAGGCCAGCCTGTTGGACGCCGCGCGCACCGTGCGCAGCATTGCCGCCGCCGGCCAGAGCCGGCGCGTCAAGCTGGGCCGGGCGCCGAAGATCGCCACCAGCCGGGCGCTGTACCGCCCCACCGACCCGATTGCCACGCTGGACAGCGTGCAAAAAGTGGCGCTGCTCGAAAAAATCGAGAAGATGGCCCGGGCGCGGGATCCGCGCGTGGTGCAGGTGATGGCCGGCGTGGCCGCCGAATACGACGTGGTGCTGGTGGCGCGCGCCGACGGCACCCGCGCCGCCGATGTGCGCCCGATGGTGCGGCTGTCGATCACCGTGATCGCTGAGGCCAACGGCCGGCGCGAGGTGGGCTCGGGCGGCGGTGGTGGCCGCTTCGGCCTGGGTTATTTTCAGGACGAGCAGCTCACGCTGTATGTCGATCAAGCCGTCAATGCCGCACTCACCAACCTCGACTCGCGCCCGGCGCCGGCCAGCGAGATGACCGTGGTGCTGGGCCCGGGCTGGCCCGGCGTGCTGCTGCACGAGGCCATCGGCCACGGGCTGGAGGGTGACTTCAACCGCAAGGGCTCGTCGGCCTTTGCCGGGCGCATCGGCCAGCGTGTGGCCGCCAAAGGCGTGACGGTGCTGGACGACGGCACCCTGCCAGACCGGCGCGGCTCGCTCAACGTAGACGACGAGGGCTGCGCCAGCCAGCGCAATGTGCTGATCGAAGACGGCATCCTGAAGGGCTACATCCAGGACTCGATGAACGCCCGGCTGATGGGCGTCAAGCCCACCGGCAACGGCCGCCGCGAGAGCTATGCCCACGTGCCGATGCCGCGCATGACCAACACCTACATGCTGAACGGCGACAAGAGCAAAGACGAGATCGTGGCCAGCATCAAGCGCGGTCTGTACGCCACCAACTTTGGCGGCGGCCAGGTGGACATCACCAGCGGCAAGTTTGTGTTCTCGGCCAGTGAGGCGTACTGGGTCGAGAACGGCCAGATCCTGTACCCCGTCAAAGGCGCCACCATCATCGGCAACGGGCCAGATGCGCTGACCCGGGTGAAGATGATCGGCAACGACATGGCGCTGGATTCTGGCGTGGGCGTCTGCGGCAAAGAGGGCCAGAGCGTGCCGGTGGGCGTGGGCCAGCCCACCCTGCGCATCGACGGGCTGACGGTGGGCGGCACGGCCTGAAGCGGGCCAGCGCGGCACGCCGATGCGGCCCGACGAGATGAGCCCCCTCAACACGGTGGGGTCGGTGTTTCAGGCCGACCAGCGGGCGGTGGTTTATGAAGGCGACTGCCAGGATTTTTTGCGCGGCGTGCCTGACAGCGCGATCCAACTGATCGTCACCTCACCGCCGTACAACCTGGGCAAATCCTACGAGCGCCGGGTGCATCTGAGCCGCTACCTGGCGTGGCAGGAACAGGTAATTACCGACTGTGTGCGGGTATTGGCGGCCGACGGCAGTATCTGCTGGCAGGTGGGCAATTTCATCAGCAGCGGCGAGGTGGTACCGCTCGATATTGTTTTGTACCCGTTCTTCGTCAAACACGGGCTGAAGCTGCGTAACCGCATCGTCTGGCATTTTGAGCACGGTTTGCACTGCTCAAAGAGGTTGTCCGGGCGCCACGAGACGATTCTGTGGTTCACCAAGTCGGACGATTATTTTTTTGATCTCGACCCGGTGCGGGTGCCGCAAAAATACCCGGGCAAGCGCCA
>JANMKO010000725.1:0-5918 GCA_031372085.1 Betaproteobacteria bacterium | reverse complement strand
AGCGCTTGCGCCTCGGTGAGTGGCGCCGGCAGGTCCATCGGCTGGGCACGGACGATGCTGCGCGGCACGATGGTGTCGATCAGCGCCCGGCGGCTGAGCGGCTGGCCCTGCGCCGCGATCATGGCCAGCATGCGCGCCTGGTCAGCCGCATCGGGGCCGATGTGGCGGGCGACAAACTCGGCCGGGTTTTCAAGATCGGCCAGCGGCGGGTTGGCGGGCTTGAGCATGAGGGGGTGTCCGTCAAAAAGGGCCGTGCGGGGCCGGGTTGTCAAAGCGCTTTGAGCAGCGCGTCGTAGCCGGGGGGGTCCATCAGCAGATCGAACTGGGCCATGTCGCTGATCCGCAACTTGAAGAACCAGCCATTGCCCATCGGGTCGGTGTTGGCCAGCGCCGGGTCGGCACGCAAGGCCTCGTTGACCTCGACCACCTCGCCGCTGACGGGCATCAAGATGTCGGCTGCGGCCTTGACCGACTCCACCACGCCGGCCACATCGCCCTGGGCGTAGCGGCGGCCGACCTCGGGCAGATCAACAAACACCACATCGCCCAGCGCGTCTTGCGCATGCAGGGTGATGCCCACGGCGGCCGCCTCATGGTCTTCGAGGTTGATCCATTCATGGTCGGTGGTGAACTTGGTGGTCATGGGGTTTCTTTCGTTGACGTTGACGTTGACGTTGATGTTGATGTTGGCATTTGGAGCGCGTGGGGTTTGGGGCGCGCGTTTGGCGGCATTGCTGATTGACAACCGCGAAGCAACCAGCAGGCCGGCCGGCCTGACAAAGCGGCCAGCCGCAGGCTTTGCCGGCTAGCGGCGGTAGCGGTGCGGGGTGAACGGCATCGGGCAGATGCGCATCGGCAGGTTTTTGCCGCGCACCTGGGCGTATACCTCGTGCTGCAGGCCGGCATGGTTGACAGCCAGGTAGGCCATGGCCACCGGCTGCTGCACCGTCGGGCCCAGCGTGCCGCTGGTCACCCGGCCCAGCGGGTGGCCGTGGCCATCAACGATGGGCGTGCCCTCGCGCACCGGCACTTTCTCAAGCCCGATCAGCCCGACGCGCTTGACCGACGGGCCCGACGCCAGCTGGCTCTCGATCACCCGGGCGCCGGGGTAGTGGCCCTCGCGGGCACCGCCGGGGCGCCGCACTTTCTGGATGGCCCAGCCCAGCCCGGCCTCGATGGGCGTGGTGCGGGCATCGATGTCATGGCCGTACAGGCACAGGCCGGCCTCCAGCCGCAGCGTGTCGCGCGCGCCCAGCCCGGCGGGTTGCACATCGGGCTCGGCCAGCAGCACCCGCGCCAGCAACTCGGCCTGCGCGCCGGGCACCGAGATCTCGAAGCCGTCTTCGCCGGTGTAACCCGAGCGGGTGACAAAACAATTGGCGCCGGCCAGCTTGAAATCACCGCCGGCCATGAAAGCCAGCCCGGCCACGGCCGGGTTCAGCCGCGCCAGCGCGGCCACCGCCAGCGGCCCTTGCAGCGCCAGCAGCGCGTGATCGGGCATCGGCACGATGGTGCAGCGGTGGCCGATGTGGGTGATGAGGTGCCGCGCATCGTCGGCCTTGCAGCCGGCGTTGACGATCAGCAACAGGTGGTCGGCGCGGCGCGTGACCATCAGATCGTCCAGCAGCCCGCCCTGCGGGTTGGTGAAGAAAGCGTAGCGCTGCCTGTGCAGCGCCAGATCGACCACATCTTGCGGCAGCAGGGTTTCCAGCGCGGCGGCGGCATCGGGCCCGCGCAGCTGCAACTGGCCCATGTGCGAGACATCAAACAGCGCCGCGCTTTGGCGGCACCAGCGGTGCTCGGCCAGGATGCCGGCGGGGTATTGCACCGGCATGTCGTAGCCGGCAAACGGCACCATGCGGGCGCCGAGCTCGGCGTGCAGGGCGTGCAGCGGGGTCTGGAGCAGGTCAGCAGGCATTGGCGGCCACTTTCAAGGGCAGAGACAAATCCCACCAAGGTGGGTGAGCTGCCCTCGCTGTCCGCTTTACCTGAGAGATTGGCGGGGCCGGTGTGGGCCGGCGCCCGTTTGCCCCTTCGGTGGGCCGGCCCGCATCTGACGATGCCATCCGGCCTCTCTCCAGTGAGGAGCGCCTGGGTTGGCAGGCGCCTTGTCAGTCCTTTTGCCTGAGCGTTTGGGGGGCTGGCCCCTGCGCCTTCGGCGGCGCGGCAGGTGACCCCGCTGCACTCTCTCCTGACATGGCGCGCAGTCTAGCACTGGCCGGTGCGGCCCCCGCCCGCACCCCCGCACCCCGGCATCAGGGCAGGTGCAGCACCCCGTCGGCCACCAATTGGGCCACTTGGGCGGCATCAAAACCCAGCTCGGCCAGCAACGCCGGGCCATGCTCACCCAGGTGGGCGGCCGGGCCGGGCAGCGGCAGTGGTTGGCCGTCAAACCTGGCGGCGGCGCGCGCCAGCCGCACCCGACCCAGCGCGCCGTGGTCCAGCTCCACCAGCGCCTGGTTGTGCTGCACCTGCGGATCATCCAGCACCGCGCCGCGCTCATTGACGCGGCCCAGCGGCGCGCCGTTGGCGCGGAAGGCGGCCTGCAAGTCAGCACTGCTGCGCCGGGCCATCAGCGGCTCAAGCAGGGCGCGCAAATCCAGCGCGTGCCGGTTGCGGCTGCGCTGGGTGGCAAAGCGCGGGTCGCTGGCTATCTCGGGCGCACCCAGCGCCCGGCACTGGCCAGCAAATTCAGATTGCTGTGGCGCCATCGTGGCGACAAAGCCGTCTGCGGTCTGCCATGGTTTTTGGGTGGCGCCCAGCTCGGGGAAGTGCGGCGGCGGGGCGTCGACAAACACATGGTTGTACATCGCGTCGGGCCACTGGAAGGCCAGCACCGCGTCCAGCATCGACACCTCCACCCGCCGGCCCTGGCCGTCCCGCTCTCGGGCGTACAGCGCGGCGGTGACGGCCTGCGCGGCGGTGAGGGCGGTGAGTTTGTCGCACACCAGCGTGGCCACCAGGCCCGGGTGGCCGGTGTGGTGATCCCGGTGCGACGCGGCCACGCCGGCCACGGCCTGGATGACGGCGTCATACACCCGGTCACCGGCGGCCGGGCCGGTGTCACCGTAGCCGTTGATCGACAGCCGGATCAGCCGCGGGTTGAGTGCGGCCAGCGCGCTGTCGTCCAGCCCCAGCCGGGCCATCACGCCGGGTCGGAAGTTGTTCACCACCACATCGGCGCGCCGCACCAGCGCCTGCAGAATGGGCTGCGCTGCCGGCGCCTTGAGGTCAAGCGCGATCGAGCGCTTGCCCCGGTTGGTGGCGATGTAGATCGCCGACAGATCACCCTTGGCCGGGCCGATCAGCCGGCAGGTGTCACCGTCGGGTGATTCGACCTTGACCACCGACGCGCCCTGGTCAGCCAGCAGTGCCACGGCCATCGGGCCCGAGATAACGGTGGACAGATCAAGGATGTGCAGGCCGGACAGCGGTAGGGTCATGGGGTTTCTGGCTGGGTGCACGTGGGAGGCAGGGGTGCTGCCTGAAACGGCAACGGGCCCGCAACGCGGGCCCGTCTCAAACAGGCAACCTGTCAAGCCTCAACGGCCGTAGACCTTGCCAAAAAGCTGCCAGGTCTTGCCGTCAAACTTCATCATCTGCTCACGCTCGATGGGGTAGAAGTCATCCGGCCCGGTCTTGATGTTGACGCCCGGCAGCAGCATCGGCAAGGTGAGGTCCAGGCTGGCGGCCTGTTTCATCACGTTTTCGCGCGTCAGGTTGTCGCCGGCCTGCTTGAGCACCTGCACCATCAACTGGGCCACCGTGTAGCCGTAGACGTTGAAGTTGTCCTTCAGGTCGCCCTTGGGGTGGTACTTCTGCATGTAGGCCATCCAGTCGTCCCACTCTTTGCCTTTCTGGAACTGCGGGTCGGTCGGGTCTTTGATGTAGCCAGCGGTGAAGATGCCCATCGACGCCTCGATACCGGCCGGCACCAGCACCGAGCCTACCGCGCTGGACACGCTGTTGAGGTAATGCGTTGGCTTCCAGGCCAGCTCAAACGCTTTCTTGATGGCCTGGGCGGCAAACTTGGGCGTGGTGATGTTGAAGAAGGTGTCGGCGCCCGACGCCTTGAGCGACACCATCTGGCTGTCCACCGTCGGGTCGGTGACCTCGTAGCTGATCTTCGAGACGATCATGGTCTTGCCTTTTTCACCCAGGCCGTCCTCGAAGCCCTTCAGGTAATCTTTACCGTAGTCGTCGTTCTGGTACAGCACGGCGATTTTGGCGCCGGGCTTGGTGTCCAGGATGTGGGCGGCAAACACTTGTGCCTCAGACTGGTAGTTGGGCTGATAGCCCATCGTCCACGGGAAGTTTTTCGGATCACCCCATTTGGTGGCGCCGGTGGCCACAAACAAATGCGGCACCTTCTTGGTGTTCATGTACTTGTGGATCGCCGAGTTGGGCGGGGTGCCCAGGCTCTGGAAGATCAGCAGCACTTCTTCTTCTTCCACCAGCTTGCGCGCCTGCTCCACCGTCTTGGCTGGGTTGTAGCCGTCATCCAGGCTGATGAACTTGATCATGCGGCCATTGACGCCGCCCTCGGCATTGACCTTGTCGAAGTAGGCGCTGATCGACTTGCCGATGGCGCCGTAAGCCGATGCCGGGCCCGAATACGGGTTGATGTGGCCGAGCTTGATCTCTTTGTCGGTGGCGCCGGGGTCGTATTTTTTCTGCGCCAGGGCGGCGCCGCTCATCGTCAGTGAGGCCAGCGACACCAGGCCCGCCAGGGCGAGGGTGAAGGTTTTGAGGGTCATTCAGGGTCTCCTTGCAAAAAGGTATCCATCCAACGCCGGGGCAGGGCTGGGGTTGTCCGTGTCAACCCGCAGTTTTGGTGCGCAGCCGCAGCCAAATCCGGCGCAGGCCGCCCATCACGCCGGTGGGCATCAGGTACATCATGCCGATCAGCAACACGCCGTAAATCGCGGCAGGCGCGGACTTGGACAACTCGTCCGCCAGGTTGGGCACAAACTGGATGAAGACGCCGCCGAAGATGGCACCGGGGATCGATGCCAACCCGCCCACCACCACCCCCACCAGCAGAAACAGCGACAGCGTGACGGTGAAGCTGTCGGGGGAAACAAAGGCCACCACGATGGCGCCCAGCGCACCGGCCAGCCCGGTGAAGCCGGCTGACACACCGAAAGTCAATGACTTGAACAGCGCCAGGTTGATGCCCATCGCGGTGGCGGCAATCGGATGGTCGCGCACGGCCACCAGCGCCCGACCCACCCGGCCACGGAGCAGGTTCCAGGCCAGCAGAAACATCAAAGCGGCCACCGCCAGCGTGAAGAAATACAGCCAGCGGTCGGCGCTCAAGGGCTGGCCGAACAGGCTGAACGAAAACGGCGGCTCGGGCTTGTTCAACACGATGCCCTGCACACCGCCGGTCAAGCCCTCGATCTTGCGGTATTTGAGCAACTGCGGCACGGCCAGCGCCAGCGCAAAAGTGGCCAGCCCGAGGTAGTGCCCGGCTAAACGCAAAGCCGGAAACCCGACCAGAAAGCCGAAGGCAAAACACACGCCAAAGGCCACTGGCATGGTGGCCCAGTACGGCACGCCCAGTTTGTCCATCAACACCGCAGCGGTGTAGGCGCCAAAGGCGTAAAAAGCGCCGTGGCCGAGCGAAATCTGGCCGTTGAAGCCGGTGAGAATGTTCAGCCCCAGGATGGCCACGGCATAGACCAACACCAGGTTGAACTGAAATACCCGGTAGTTTTTGACCAGGAACGGCAGCACCAGCAGCGCCACCAGCAACAGCGCGCCCCAGAACCAAGCCCATTTGCGATCAATGTTCATAAGCTGGGCCCGCTTCTCGTTGGCAGATCAGAGAATTTGTCAAGCGGCCGCCATGGAGCCGGCTTTGCCGGGCCATCGGCGGGCCTTGCAGGCCGCACCAAGCCTCTCGGCTTGGTCCC
>JANMKO010000582.1:0-4424 GCA_031372085.1 Betaproteobacteria bacterium | reverse complement strand
GCATCGGCCTGGCGGTCCAGGGTCAGGCAAAAGGTGCGGATGCCGCCGGCGGCGGCGCTGGTCACCGCGTGGCGTGCGTCTTCGACCAGGTAGTCGTCCTCCACCGCGTCCACATCCGAGGGCTCACCATCGGTCAACATGACGATCACCTTGTGGTCGGCGGTCTGGCCTGCCAGCGCGGCGCTGGCATGGCGCAAGGCAGCGCCCATGCGGGTGGACAGGCTGCCCTGCAACCCCTTCAGCCGCGCTTGGGCCTCAGCGTCAAAGGGCTCGTCAAAATCCTTGATGCGCTGGTAGTGCACCGCATGGCGGCCGTTGGATGCAAATCCGTGCACGGCCACGCGGTCGGTGTCGCCGGCCAGGGCGGTGACCACCGCGCGGGCGGCTTGCTTCTCGATGTCGAGCACGGTGGTGAAGGTGCCAGGCGCAAAACGGCCGGTGGACTGGGACAGGTCCATCAGCACCAGCACCGCACTCGACCGACGGCGGCGGCCATGACGGCGGAAGACCCGGCCATCGGGCGCACCACTGGCGCGCAGGTCGATCAGGTTGTCGAGCGCGGCGTTGAGATCCAGCTCATCGCCTTCGGCCAGCCGGGTCAGGCGGACCGCCCGGTCGGGTCTGTGCTGCTGGCCCTTCAGGCGCTGGGCGGGCGCGGCCGCGCGGGGTGCGGGGCCGCTGGGCCGCAAGCGCGGTGGCGCCTCAAGCACCGTGACCCAGGCATCGCGCAATGCATCCAGCCGGTGGTCCCACTCAGCATGTCGGGTGCGGCGGCGCGTATCGAGCTGAATTTGCCGCAGGGCCGGCGGCACTTGATGCGCGGCCCGCAACTCGACATCCTGCTGCGCCACCGTGCGTCGCCCGTCGTCCCGCAGCGTGTCGTTCATGTGCCACAAGACGGTGTTGTCGTCGCGGTAGGCGGGCTGCGGCCGGTAGTGCTGCGGCAAGGCCAGGCGCATCTTTTCAACACCGATCGCCAATTGCCGGCCGATGTGGTCAAACGCTGCCAGATCATGCAGATCGGTGGTGGCCGCCTGCTCAAACCATTTTTGGCCGCTCTGCACCCAGGCATTGCCGTCGGTGTAAGCCGGATCGTGCAGCGCCCGGGCCAACCGGGCCGCCAGGCCGGCCAGGTCAAACCCCGCCGTCTCTCGGGTGGCGGTGTGAAACAAGCCCCACAGCGACCACAGGCCGGGAAACACGGCCGCCATCAAACGCTCGATGCGCGCGTCCTCAACCAATGCCAACAGGGCCAGCAGCATCGGCTGCCGGTTGCCCGCCGGGCGGGCCAGCGATGAAAAGCGCAGATGCGCTGCCGCATGGGCCACCGCTGCCCGGTACAGCGCGTCGCGTGGGCCGGACTGGGCCACCGCACAGCGGCGCGGAAAGCGGATCACATCGCCGCCAGCAGCCGCACCCGCCGCCACCGCCACCGACAGTGGCGCCAGCGTCGCCGGCTGCGGCGCATGCAGCTCGATCCGGTAACCGGCCTCGCCAAAGCCCGCCAGGTAGTGCAGCAGCGCGTCGCGCTGGCCTAGCAGGTGGGCCGAATCCAGCTCAGTGCGCTGATCGGCAAACAGCAGCGGGTCTTCCAGCCTGAAGTAGCGCAGCCGCTGCGCGGGGCTGTCAGGGTGGCTTTGCAGGCCGTGCAGCGACCACTTGCGCAGGCTGGTCAGATCGGCCAGCGCGGCGGGCATGTCGGGCAGCCGATGGATGAGCGCCAGCGCGGCATCCGGCGCCTCGGCCGCCACCTGGGCCACCAGATCGACCAGCACGGCCAAATCCCGGTCGCCGCTGATCGCATCGGCCAGCGCGGGCAGCAGCCCCAGCAACGCCGCATGGCTGGCCTGGTCGGTCTCGCGCAGAAGGCCAAGCCGGCGCGGCGCATCGGGGCTGGAGGTCGAGGCCATCAGCGAGGCCCGAACTGCGCTTCAACAAAACCGGCCAGTGCGGCTTGCAGATCATGGTCGTCGGTCAGCGGGGCGGTCATGGCCAGCGTGCAAGCATCGTGTGCAGCAATGCCCTCGGCCATCAGCCCGCCGGCATGCACCAGCATGCGGGTGGACATGCCTTCGTCCAAGCCCCGGCCGCGCAAGGCGCGTGATTGCTCGGCGATCCTCACCAAGCGGCCCGCCAGGTCAGCGCCGATGCCGCTTTCATGGGCTACCACATCGATCTCGATGGCCTGCGGCAAAAAATCGAAATCGATTGCACCAAAGCGCTGTCGGGTGGACGGCTTCATGTCTTTGGCAGCGCTCTGGTAGCCGGGGTTGTACGACACCACCAAGCGAAAGTCAGGGTGCGCCCGCACCGTCTCACCGCGTTTGTCCAGCGGCAGCATGCGGCGGCCGTCGGTGAGGGGGTGGATCACCACCGTGGTGTCCTGGCGCGCCTCTACCACCTCATCCAGGTAGCAAATGGCGCCGTAACGCACCGCCAGGGTGAGCGGGCCGTCATGCCAGACGGTGCCTTGCGCGTCCAGCAAGAAGCGGCCGACCAGGTCAGACGCCGTCATGTCCTCATTGCAGGCCAGCGTGACCAGTGGCAGCCGCAAGCGCCAGGCCATGTGCTCGACAAAGCGGGTCTTGCCACAGCCCGTCGGGCCTTTGAGCATCATCGGCAGGCGGCGGGCCATGGCCGCGCCGAACAGCGCGATCTCGTCACCCGCCGCGCGGTAATACGGCTCGGCCTGGATCAGGTAAGGGCGAATGTGCTCGTCCATGGCCACCTTGAAGTCCCTGACGTTTGATGAACCAGACCGGGGTGGCCCGCACACGGCCACCCCAGTCGCCCGGCAAGAGATCAACCGCGGATCAGGCGTGGGCCTTGGCCGGCTTCTTGGCATCGCCGCCCGGTGTCTTGACAACCGTCTTGGTCATCATCGCGATGCCCTCTTCCATGATCACCTTGCGGTTGGGCGGTGGCAGCTTGTCGCCACGCAGCTGGTCGTAAGGCACCACCACCCAGCAAGCGCAACCCCAGATGCACTCACCCGCCATGCCCTCGAAGCGGATCGCCGGCTCGGACAGCATCGGGCCGATGTCGATCAACCAGGCGTGCTCGTTCAACTTGGTTTCCCAGTCGAGCTTGTCGTAGTTGGCCTGGCTGTCCCAGAACGCCTGCAGGTCGGTCTTGGCCACCCCCGGCAGGATGACGTTGGCATAGGCCGTCAGCGCATCAAAGAACTCGTAGTTCGAGGTCTGGTAGGTCGAGTCGTTTTCCAGCAGGTACTGGCCGCTGATCAGGTCTTTGAAGCCCTTGCTGATCAGCTCAAAACCCATGTCGCGTGACGCATGCACATGCACTTCGGCGTAGTCGGTCTTGAAACCGTCTTTCAGGCCACCGTATTTGGGCATGAAGTCGATCCACTGCGCGATCACCGAATCCCACTTTGAGCCGGCCTCGCCCGGCAGCACCTGCACGCCCGGGTGGGTGAGCTTGGCCACATCAAACAGCGTCCAGTTGCGCGATTTGGCAGACAGCGTCTCATGTGGCGCGCCGGTGAAGCCCGCCGGCCGCATGGTGCGGAACAGCACCCGGCCACTCTCCAGCACGGCAAAGCGCATGAAAGAGTCCGCCACAAAGCGGTTGGTGACCATCTGTTTGAAGTTTTGCCGGACCGCCTTTTCACCGGTGGTGGTGTAGGCCGTCAGGCGTTGCCAGCTCTGCTCGGGGTTGACCACGAAAAAGCCGCCGGTGAACGGGCTGCGGTACAGATCACCCCACACTGCCGTGACACCGGCGTTCTTGTCGTCGTCCAGCATGCAGTCGAGGTCGTTCAGCGTGGTGTACTGGGTGGCGTTGTTGTAGTACGCCGGGTCATCGCCGCTGTGCGACAACTGGCCAATGCCGATCACCGGGATGCGCCGGCCAAGCTTGACGTTGGACAGGTGGCGGGCCAGATCAACCACCATGCCGCTGCCTGTGCCGCCCGCCATGCCGAAGGCCACCAGCACGATGGACGGCAGCGTGGCCTTCTCGACCTGGTCTACAAACTTGCGCAGTGCGGCGTCCATGGGCCGGTCACCAGCGTAGTAGGCATTGGCATAAATGCCTTTGGCCACGGCGCGCGGAAAGTGGTTGCCGGCCTCGGGCAACTGGTATTTGTGCGGCACATACGACTCGAAGTTGGGGTTCCAGTAGTAGCGCGGGTATTCCAGCTTCAAGAACTCGCGGGTGCGGTTCATGCCCTCAAAAAACTCATCACGCGCCGGCACCGGCAGTGCGATCGATTGAAACTGGAACCGGTCGCCGGGGATGCCACGCGACTCCAGGCGCTTCTTGAACGAGTTGGCATAGTCATTGACGATGCCCATGTCTTGATCGCCGATATCGACAATCATGGCCGCAAAGGTGGCGCGCTGGTCGGCCAGCAGATCTTCGATCTCACCGGTGCGCAGCAGCGCCTCGATGTAGGCCATGCC
>JANMKO010000663.1:0-13025 GCA_031372085.1 Betaproteobacteria bacterium | reverse complement strand
GCCTGCGGCCAGGCGCTGCCGGCCCATCCGGCCAACCCGATAAGCAGCGCCAGTGCCGGCAGGCCGCCGCGCCGGGCGCCACGCTGCCGGCGCGCGTGTTGCGGTGGCGGTTGCGGTTGCGGTTGCGGTTGCGGTGGCAGTGGCGGGCAGGGCAGTGGCGGGCAGGGCAGGGCCGTCGTGGGGGTCGTCAAGGGGTGGGCTCGGTGGATCGCGTGGCGCGATGTTGCCCCAAGCCAGGCCGCCACCCATCGGGGCTTGCGCCACCGGGCGGGGCTGATTCAGCCCCGTCCAGGCAAGTTTCATGGCCTTGCCCGTCATATCGAGCGCTGGTTGACCCGCCGGGACAGCTCGGCCGCATTCTCCCGACGCTCGCTGTAGCGGTCCACCAGCGCGCCGGCCGCGCCCCGGGTCAGCAGCGTGAACTTGACCAGCTCTTCCATCACATCCACCACCCGGTCGTAGTAGGCCGAGGGCCGCATGCGGCCGGCGTCGTCAAACTCCATGAAGGCCTTGGCCACCGACGATTGGTTGGGGATGGTGATCATGCGCATCCAGCGGCCCAGCACCCGCAGCTGGTTGACGGCGTTGAACGACTGTGAGCCGCCCGAGACCTGCATCACCGCCAGCGTCTTGCCCTGGGTGGGCCGCACCGCGCCCAGCGCCAGCGGAATCCAGTCGATCTGGGCTTTCAGGATGCCGGTCATCGCGCCGTGGCGCTCGGGTGAGGTCCACACCATGCCCTCGGCCCAGGCCGCCGCCTGGTGCAGTTCAGCCACTTTGGGGTGGCTGTCGGGCACGCTGTCAGGCAGCGGCAGGCCGGCCGGGTTGAAGACGCGGGTCTCCGCGCCCAGCGCGTGCAGCAGCCGGGCCGCCTCTTGCGTCAACAGCCGGCTGAACGAGCGCTCACGCAGTGAGCCATAGAGCAGCAGGATTCGTGGCGGGTGGCTGGCTGACGGGGCGGTAGCCAGCATCGCGTCCAGCGTGGGCACCCGCCACAGCGCAGCGTCAACGTTCGGCAGATCATCTCCGGTCATACCCGCCTTTTCATGTTGCCGGGCGCCCCGGAAACGACAGGATGCCGTCGGCATGGATGATGGCCCGGGCAATCTCTTCGGTGGGCACACGCTTGCTCATCGCCTGTTCTCGGATGACCCGGTAGGCCTCGCTGTCGCTCACGCTGCGGGTGCGCACCAAAATCGCCTTGGCCTCGCTGATCTGGTTGGCCGAAACCAGCTTTTGCTCCAGCCGGGCCGCCCGCTTGCGCCACTCTCGCAACTCGGCATGGGCATGCTTGGCCATCGCCAGCGTTGACAAGATGCCGGCCGACCGCACGGGGATCACCAGCACCGCCAGCGCGCCCATGCGCAGCGCGGCATCGACCACCGTGGGATTCTCGTAGCCGATGATGGCGATCACCGGCACTGCCGTCTCACTGCCCATCCAGCTGCACTTGACGGCGGCATGGTCTGGGCGCACTGCACAAAAGACCACATCCACCGTGTCAGGCAGATCCGGCAGGGGCGGCCACATCGTGATCACCTGGCAGCCGATGCGTTGCAGCTGCTGCGACAGCATCTCGCCATCGCTGTCTTTTGGGTGAAACACCATCACCCGGCTGCTGCGCAGATTGCGCAGCAGGTCAGGCGTGGCGCGCTGGACCCGGCCGGTGACGCCCGGCTCAGCGTCGTCCCTAGCCATCAAAAGCGCCAACCGCGTCATCGCAGATGCGCCACTCGTCGGCCGCGTGGTTGACCAGGTAGGGATCGGCGTCCACCCCGACGGTTGACTCGGCCACCACCACGAACTGGCCGTCGTCGCCCACCCGGCCGATGCGCGGATAGAGGCGGGTGTGGTGATTGGCCGGGTCGATACGCACCCGGCCCTGCGGCGCCTCGAACTCGCTGCCCAGCAGGTGCGGCAGCAGGCGGTCGATCTCGTCCGAGCCCGACTGCTGCATGGCACGGGCAAACAAGTGCACCTGAAAGTAGGCCGCCTCCCAGCACATATTGGGCTCGACCACATCGCCGTAGAGCGCCCGAAACCGGGCCAGGCACTGCTGGTTGGCCCGGCCCTGCACGGCCTGAAAATAGGGCGCCGCAGTGACATGGCCGGCGGCAATGCGGCTGCCCATCTCCGACACCTCGGCCTCGCAGGTGGTCAGGCTGGCGATGGGCATCTTGGTGGGGTCGAGCCCGGCATCGGCATACGCCTGGTACAACATTCTGGTGCCCTGGCCGACAACGGTGGAGAAGACGAAGTCGGGTTGCAGGTCTTTGATCTCACGTGCGATGGCCAGAAAATCGCGCTCGGTGGCGTCCAGCCGCACATAGCGCTCGGCCAGTTTGGCGCCGCCCGGGCGCTCAAGAATGAAGTCACTCATGATGCGGTTCGACTCATACGGGTAGATGTAGTCGCTGCCCACCAGGTACACCCGCACACCGAAGTGGCGCGTCATGTACTCGGCCAGCTGGGCGCTGTTCTGGTTGGGTGCGGCGCCGGTGTAGATGATGTTGCGCGAGAACTCGAAGCCCTCGTAAGGCGTGGGGTACAGCAGCAAACGCTGCCACTTCTCGACCACCGGCATCACCGCCTTGCGGGTGCTCGACATGTAACAGCCGAAGATCACATGGATGTTGTCCTCTTGCACCAGACGCTCGGCCAGCAAGCGGTAGTTTCGCGGGATGCACGCCGGGTCATGGTGCACGGCCACCAACTCACGCCCATTGATGCCGCCGGCATCGTTGATCTCGCGGATGGCAAAAAAAGTGCCAAACAACTGCGAGATCTCGACGCGAGAAGTGGTGCCGGCGCGCGAAAAAAGCACGCCGACGCGAATGGGATCGGTGTTGGCCACAGGGCGATCCTCCCGAAGATGCGGCTGGAAAAAAATGGTTGATATGGAAAATATTCTGACACGACTCTTGACAGTCAATCGTGCGCTAAATTAGTCTTGGTCTATATTTTTTGCCATCGACAGCACCGTCGATCAGCAACGCGGCAGCAACGCCTTGCCCAACCTGTCCAGGTTGCGCAGGGCGTTTTTGTTTGCGGCGGGGGCTTTGCCCGGTGGGTCTCAGCGCCGGCGTTTTTCTGCGCTGGCGCTGGCCGACCGGGGGTTGACATCGCGCGCGGCGAGTTGTGCACGAGGCGCGGCGCGATGAAGTGCCTGTCGCGCGAGTTTGGGTGTTCCGCATCAGCTGAGCAGCGCCACTTTTCTTTTTTTTAACCAGGAGATCGTCATGCTTCACGGTGATATTTCAAGCAGCAAAGACACCGTCGGTGTTGCTGTCGTCAACTACAAGATGCCGCGCCTGCACAGCAAGGCCGAGGTGATCGGCAATGCCAGGGCCATCGCCAAGATGATCGAGGGCATGAAGGTGGGCCTGCCGGGCATGGACCTGGTGATCTTTCCGGAGTACAGCACCCACGGCATCATGTACGACAGCCAGGAGATGTACGACACCGCCGCCACCGTGCCAGGTGCGGAGACCGAGATATTTGCCGAAGCCTGCCGCAAGGCCCGGGTCTGGGGCGTGTTCTCGCTGACAGGTGAGCGCCATGAAGAGCACCCCAACAAAGCGCCGTACAACACGCTGATCTTGATGAACGACCAGGGTGAGATCGTCCAGAAGTACCGCAAGATCATGCCCTGGGTGCCCATTGAAGGCTGGTACCCGGGCAACTGCACCTATGTGTCAGACGGGCCGAAGGGGCTCAAGGTCAGTCTGATCATTTGCGACGATGGCAACTACCCCGAGATCTGGCGCGATTGCGCGATGAAGGGGGCCGAGTTGATCGTGCGCTGCCAAGGCTATATGTACCCGGCCAAAGAGCAGCAGATCACCATCTCCAAGGCCATGGCCTTTGCCAACAATACCTATGTGGCGGTGTCCAACGCAGCGGGCTTTGACGGCGTGTACTCGTACTTTGGCCACTCGGCCATCATCGGCTTTGATGGCCGCACCTTGGGTGAGTGTGGTGAAGAGGAGATGGGCGTGCAGTACGCCGCGCTGAGCAAGAGCCTGATCCGCGACTTCCGCAAACACGGCCAGAGCGAGAACCATTTATTCAAGTTGGTGCACCGTGGCTACACCGGGCTGATCAACTCGCGCGAGGGCGACAAGGGCGTGGCGGCTTGCCCGTACGATTTTTATTCAAAGTGGATCACCGACCCCGAAGGCACACGCGAGATGGTCGAGTCGTTCACCCGCTCGACCGTGGGCACCGACGAATGCCCGATCCCCGGCATCCCGAACCAGTCTGATGTTGCACACCGCTGAGCCTGCCAGCACCTGCCACCCCCTGCCGGACGCGGCACAGGGCCCGGGCGGCGGCTTCAGCGTGCCCCACCTGACCCCCACCCAGACCCTGCTTGCCCCCACGGCGGGGCGTACAAGCCATGAACGCCCCAGACCAGCCTGACCCCCTCGCCCCCTACCGCATCACCCAGGCGCCGTACTACCGCTCGGTGGCCGATGAGACAACGCTGTTTGACATCGCATTCGGCCTGCGTTTGCCACTGATGCTCAAAGGCCCCACCGGCTGCGGCAAGAGCCGGTTTGTTGAGCACATGGCCTGGCGCCTGGGCAAGCCGCTTGTTACCGTGGCCTGCAATGAGGACATCACGGCGGGTGATCTGGTGGGCCGCTGGCTGCTGGACGCCGATGGCACGCGCTGGCAAGACGGACCGCTGGCGCTGGCCGCCCGCCACGGCGCCATCTGCTACCTCGACGAGATTGTGGAAGCCCGGGCCGACACCACGGTAGTGATCCACCCGCTTGCCGATTCGCGCCGCCTCTTGCCGATCGAAAAGCTCAATCAGGTGGTGCACGCGCATGCGGATTTTCAGCTCGTTGTCTCCTACAACCCCGGCTACCAGAACGTGATGAAGGACTTAAAAACGTCCACCCGTCAGCGCTTTGCCGCCATCGAGTTCGGCTTTCCTGCGGCGGCCATCGAGACTGAGATCGTTGCCCATGAGTCGGGCCTCGATCCGGTGCTGGCCGCCAGGGTGGTGGCGTTGGGTGAGCGCACCCGGCGGCTGAAGGGCCACGGCCTGGACGAGGGCGCATCCACCCGCATGCTGGTGCACGCTGCGGCGTTGATGGCACGCGGCGTGGCGGCCAGCACCGCCTGCCGCATGGCGGTGGTGCTGCCGGTGACCGACGATGCCGACATGGCGCAGGCGCTGGAGGCTGCGGTCGCCGCCTCGTTTTAGGGCCGGCTGCCACAAGGTCTTGCCCGGTGAGCGACTCTCTCAGCCTGCCCAAGGCGCACCGCAATCCGCTGGCCACGCTGCGCGCCGCGCAGGTGCCAGACAGCGTGGTTTTTGAGCTGCAACGCGCCCGCCGTGTGCTGGACGCCACACTCGACGAAGACGCGTTGGCGTCGCTGACCGACAGCCTGGTGCAGTTGCGGGTGATGGGCGCCGATGCAGCGCTGCTCAGTGCCATCTTGCAGCGCCTGTGCACCATCGCCGTCCGGCTGTCGGGCCCCGGCGGCCTGGCCGCCTGGCTGATGGCGGTGCGCGAGGTGGCGCAACAGGCCCGCCACTGCACCCTGGCGCTGCTGGCCAGCTCGGACGAAGTGCTGCGCCACGGCTCACCGGCCGAGTTGCTGATGTGGGCCCGGCTGGGCCTGCGCCATGGCCAGGCCCGGCCGGTGGACGGCGAGGTGGCGCTGGCGCACTTTGAGCTGCGCTCACGAGAATCGGCGCGGGTGGTCCGTGCCGGCGATGAGCGCCTCGACCTGGCGTCGAACAAGGCGCGGCTGGCGCACCTGCTGCGCTTGTTGCTGAATGTGGCGCCGGCCTTGCTGCCGGTGGAACAGGGGCTGGCCACGCGGCGGGCATTCATCTCCCCGCTCGGCCTGCACCTGCCCGAGGCCGGCCGGGCCTTGCGCGGCGCGCTGGCCCGGCGCTGGTACGACGCCACGGCGCTGCATGCGGCTGCCCATCTGCGCCACAGCACCCACACTTTTGAGCGCGCCAGCCTCAAGCCGATCCAGGTGGCGCTGGTCGGCTTGCTCGAAGACGCGCGCGTCGAGCTGACCGCGGTGGCCGAGTTGCCGGGCCTGCGCCGGCTGTGGCTGGCCTTTCACATCGCCGAGCCGGCGCATGGCAACAGCTTTGTGGTGCTGATGCTGCGCCTGGCGCGTGCGTTGCTGGACGCGGCTTACGACGACCCGCACCCCTGGGTGGCCAAAGCCCGGCGCTTGTTTTTCGAGGCCACCGACAGCGGCCGTGCACCGGCGCTGCTGGGGCCCGCCGCACTGCGCGCGATGGCATCCCAGCTGGGCAATGACATCGGCCAGATGCGGTTGCAGTTCAACCACCGCGACTATGTGGTGGAGCCGGCCTACCGCGATGACAACGCCTGCCTGTGGCGCCCCACCGACGAACAGCCACCGCACACCCTGGCGCTGGCCGACGAACTGCCGCTGCCGCCCAGCGATGACCGTGATCACCCGATCGACCAGGATGGCGACGGCGGAGCACCCGCTGCGCGTTCGCTGCCCGAGCCGGTGGGCCAGCAGCATGCCGAGCAGCCGCTGCTGGCCAGGCTGCAATATCCCGAATGGGACCGCCTTGTGGGCGACTACCGCAGCGCCTGGTGCACCGTGCTGGAGAGCCGACCCACGCCGGCCGACCCGCGTGCGCTGCTGGCCAGCATCGACCACCATGCCGCGTTGCTGCTGCGGCTGGACCGGGTGCTGCGCGCCGGCAGCCTGCGTGAGCGGGTGCGGCTGCGGGCGCAGTTGCGCGGTGATGAGCTCGACATCGACGCGGCGGTGCGCTCGGCCATCGACCGTCGCAGCCGCCACCCGCCCAGCCAGAAGGTGCACCAACGCCAGGACCGGCGTGAGCGCGACGTGGCCGCGCTGCTGCTCATTGACAGCTCAAGCTCCACCGCTGATGCGGTGGCGGGCGCGGCGGGCGCCGGCACCTTGCTCGATCTGGCCCGCAACGCCGCTTTGCTGACGGCCGTGACGCTGCAGCGGGCGGGCGACCGTTGCGCCATCCACGCCTTCAGCTCGAATGGCCGTCACGAACTGCGCTATGAGCGGGCGCTGGACTTTGACGACGCGCTGGATCACCGCGCCATCGCCCGCCTGGCCGGCGTGCAAAGCCGCTTGTCCACCCGCATGGGCGCGGCGCTGCGCCATGCCACGGTGCATTTGGCCGCGTTGCCGCAGCACAGGCGGGTGCTGCTGTTCATCACCGACGGTGAGCCGCATGACATCGACATCTTCGACCGCCGATACCTGATTGAAGACGCGCGCCGCGCCGTGCTCGAGGCCGGCCGGCTCGGCATCGTGGTGTTCTGTGCCACGCTCGATCCGGCGGCCGACCACTATGTGCGCACGATCTTCGGGGCCGGCAACTACCGCGTACTCGACCAGATCGAATCGCTGCCGCAGGTCTTGCCGGCGATGGTGCTGCGCTTGACACGCTGACGGCGGCCGCACGGCCACAGGCCCGGCATCGGGCGTCTCACGGATCGATCATCAGCCGGCCCGGCATCGCACCGCGCACTGCGTTGCAAACAATCAATGAACGCGCACGGTGCACATCCGACAGCCGCAAGGTGCGTTCACCGGCCTGCCAGGCCGGATCATCCAGCAACAGGCTGCGCATCACGCCGGGCAGCGCACCATCACTGAGCGGGGGCGTCCACCAGCGGCCGTCGAGCAGCAAGAACACGTTGCTGCGCCCGCCCTCCACGATCCGGCCGTCGGCGGTGAAAAACAGGCTGTCATAGGCGCCGCGTCGCCGGGCACGGCGCACGCCCTCGTCATACACCACACGCAAGGTGGTCTTGTGCTGGGCCAGCGGCCGCGGGCCGGGCAGCGGTTTTGGCTCGATCAGCAAGCTCACCCGGCCGTCGGGCAATGGCAGCAGCTTCTCGCGGCTGACCCGCACGCCGCCGTCGTGCGCCAGGGCCAACCGCAGACGCCAGCTGCCGCTATCGGCGACCTGGGCCAGCGCCGCTGCCAGCGCGGCCAACACCTGCGGGCGGTCGAAACGGAAGTCCAGCACGCCCGCACTGTGCTCGATGCGGGCCAGGTGCCGGTCAAGATGGCGCAGGCGCCGGTCGCGCGTGACCCGCATCGACTCGAACAGCTGGAAGCCCGGGTCCAACAACGCGCTGTCAGCAACGACCCACATCCACCTTCTCCACCGCGTCAACAGACCTTGATTCTTTCAAGATTAATCGCGTAGTGTTTGACGAAGGAATACTTTCCAAGTTAAATACGCAGGCCGCCAAATTTTGCCAGGACTGCTCATGCCGACAACCCACCTCGCCAACCCGGACTCCGACGCGGCGATCCGCGTCCGTGCGCTGGAGGCCATCCTGACCGAAAAGGGCCTGATCGACCCGAAGGCGCTTGACGCGCTGGTCGATACCTATGAGACCAAGATCGGGCCGCGCAACGGCGCCAAGGTGGTGGCCCGCGCCTGGGTTGATCCGGCCTACAAGCAGCGCCTGCTGACAGACGCCACGGCGGCCATCAAGGAGCTCGGCTTTTCCGGCCTGCAAGGGGAGGACATGGTGGCGCTGGAAAACACGGCCGACGTGCACAACGTGGTTGTCTGCACGCTATGTTCCTGCTATCCGTGGCCCACCCTCGGCCTGCCGCCGGTCTGGTACAAATCGGCGCCCTACCGGGCCCGCGTGGTCAGTGATCCGCGCGGTGTGCTCAAAGAGTTCGGTACCGAGTTGCCCGAGACGGTGGAGTTGCGCACCTGGGACACCACCGCCGAGTTGCGCTACCTGGTGCTGCCAGAACGCCCGGCCGGCACCGAGGGCCTGAGCGAAGCGCAACTCGCCGCGCTGGTGACCCGCGATTCGATGATCGGCGTCAGCAAAATCGTCGTCGCCTGACCCAAAGGAGCTTTGATGAACGGAATCCATGACCTCGGCGGCATGCACGGCCTGGGGCCGGTGCTGCGAGAAGACAACGAGCCGGTGTTCCATGAGCCCTGGGAGGGGCGGGCGTTTGCGCTGTTTGCGTCCACCTTTGTCTTTGTGGGCTACACGGTCGATGAGTTTCGCCATGCCATCGAGAAGATTGCACCGGCGCACTACCTGGAGTCGTCGTACTATGAGCACTGGATGTTCGCCTTTGAAGAGACGCTGATAAAGCGCGGTTTTGTCTCCCGCGACGAGCTTGACGCCCGCATCGCGCTGATGAAGAACGGAGGCCATTGATGCTGCTCACGCCCGAGATCGTGCCGGGGCTGCTGGCCACCGGCGCGTCGGCCCGCGTCGCCGTTGAGGTGGCGGCGCGCTTCCAGGCTGGCGATGTGGTGCGGGTTCGCAACCACAATCCCGCCACCCACACCCGGTTGCCGGGTTATCTGCGCGGCAAGCTGGGCACCGTCGAGAAAGACTACGGCGTTTTTGCCTATCCCGACACCCATGCCCATGGGCTGGGTGACAAGCCGCAGCACTGCTACAGCGTGCGGTTTGCTGCGCGTGATCTGTGGGGTGCCACCGCAGCCGAGCGTGACACGCTGCGGGTGGATGTGTTCGACGACTACATCGATCTGGGCTGACCTTGGCCGATGCGGTCGCAGGCGGTGTATCACCAGCCGGTGATGGCTCGGCCACCAGCGTGCCTGGTGGCCCGGGCGACGCCGTCTCGCCGCTGCTGGCCATGGCGTTGCCCCTTGACACTGGCGACGCCTTGAAGTTCTTCGAACCTTGGCAGGCCAAGGCATTTGCCATCATCGTCACATTGGCCCGATCCGGGCATTTCAGTTGGGCCGAGTGGGTGGATTGCTTCTCGAAAGAGGTGGCCGCCGCAACCGCGGTTGAGGCCGCTGGCGGCAGCCCCAAGACTTACTACGAACAGTGGCTGACAGCTGCCGAAGCCTTGTTGATCAACAAGGGCGTCACGTCACGGGCGCAATTGCAGGCCCGGGGGTTTGCCATCGGCTCGGTGGGCGCAGCCCACACGATGAAATGATCCCGCCCCGCAAGGTGCCGGTCACCATCCTCACCGGCTTTCTCGGTGCGGGCAAAACCACGCTGCTGAACCGCATCCTGCAAGAGCGCCACGGCGAGCGCATTGCGGTAATCGAGAATGAATTTGGCGCGGTGGGCGTTGACAACGACCTGCTGCTGCACGACGGCGTTGAGCAGATCGTCGAGATGAACAACGGCTGCATCTGCTGCACCGTGCGTGGTGATCTGGTGCGCATCCTCGGTGAGCTGAGGCAACGGCGCCAAGCCGACCAGTCGGCGTTCGACCGCATCATCATCGAGACCACCGGCCTGGCCGACCCAGCCCCGGTGGCGCAGACCTTTTTCATCGACGATGACATCGCTGGGTATTACACGCTGGATGCCATCGTCACCGTGGTGGATGCGCTGCACGCCAACGCACAGCTCGATGGCTTTCATGAGGCGCAAGAGCAGGTGGCGTTTGCCGACCGCATCTTGCTCAGCAAGTGCGATTTGGTGAGCGATGCGCAAGCCCGGCAACTGCGGCAGCGGCTGCTGCGTATCAACCCGCGCGCCGCTGTCAGCGCGGTGCATTTTGGTGCTGCCCCGGTGCAAGATCTGCTGGACATCGCCGGGTTTTCTCTGAGTAGTGTGCTGGAGATCGAGCCCGGCTTTCTTGAAGAGAACGCCCATGTCCATGACGATGCGGTGCAGTCGTTCGTCTTCACCAGCATGCAACCGTTTGACGCCGGCAGGCTGCAAGCATTTTTTCGGCAAGCCATTGCCGGCCATGCGGCGGATCTGATGCGCTACAAGGGCATTGTTGCGGTGCACGGCATGGACCACCGGCTGGTGATCCAGGGCGTGCACATGGTGATGGGCTCTGACATCGGTCGGGCCTGGGGCCCCGGTGAAGCCCGCAGTTCCACCCTGGTTTTTATCGGCCGCCACTTGCCCAAAGCGCGCATGCTGGCCGATCTGGCCGGCTGCATCGAAGCGCAGATCGACGGGCTGGTGAGTGCCTGAAGATTTCCAAAGAAAATATCTTGACAGATGCGCAGGTAGCGAATAACTTCCACAGCAACGCGATTTGAGGACTTCCAAGTCCCAGCGTTCTGCAAAAACACACTCGCCCCGGCAGCAGCGCCGGCAGCGATCAGAGCAACAAGGCTCATCCCGGGTTTATCCACCCGAGATGGGCTTTTTTTTTGAGCGGGCAACTTTTCCATGGCAGTCACGGCAGGGATTGATTTGATGCGGGGTCGGCCCACGCCGGCCATCGGCAGCACCGAGGCCAAACTCCAGCAGCGCAAGCTCGATGCCCTGCGTCGAGGCGTGCACCGGGTGGCTGACGCCGACTCACTGCCGTACGGCGTGCATGTCATTGGTGTGGGCAGTGCCGGTGCCAACGTGGTGGCGCAGATGCTGGCCGATGCGCCGGCTGATTTGCTGGCGGTCAGTGGCTCTCGGCTCAGCGCGCTGGTCGTTGACATCGGTGACGCGGCGCTGACCGCTGTGCAGTCGTTGGCCGCCAAGTTTTCACCGGCGCTGGCGCAGGTTGAGACCTTGTCGCTGGCAGCGCCCACGCAGCAGGCGCTGACGCAGACGATGCAGAACCTTCGGCAATGCCTGGAGCTGGAATATCCGCTGATCCAGGGCAGTGCCGAGTTTCAGCCGTGGTTGTCCGAGACCGACGCGCTGCCGGCGCCGGGCCAGCCGATGCCACGCGCCATGGCCAAGGCGCTGTACAGCCAGGCGTACTACGAGGGCGCACGTCCGATGGCAGCGGCGCTCAAGCGCTTTGCGGCCAGCACCAATGCCACCCAGGGCGATGCGGTGGTATGCATTGTTTTTGGTCTGGGCGGCGGCACCGGCAGCGGCATCGCGCTGGATTTGGCACGCCACCTGTCATCCGGCCAATTTGGCCGCCGTGTGTTGGTGATGGGCATCGGCATTGCGCCCTGCGACGGTGATGCACCCGTGCACCGCAGTGGGCAGTTGTTTCCGGTGCTCAATGAGCTGGACGGCCTGTGCGACGAGGGGCAGAACCAAGGCATGGTCCAAGCCTGTGGTGAGCTGTATAAAAACCCCTTCACCGCCGGCTTTCTGCTGGTACCGCAGCAGCCCACGTTTGCCCAGACGCAAGACCTGGCCGCTACCCACGCGAGGGTCAATCGTGAGATTGCCGCGCTGCTGACGCGGCGCCATGGCGCCAATCTGTGGGAGGTGCTGCGCCTGCTGAACTGGGTGGCGGCGCCGTCAACCCAGCATTCGGCAGCGCGCACGCCCTGGGGCACGCGGTGGATGCATGTGCTGGGTTTTGCCGACGCCGCCCTGGCGCCGGCTGATGCTGCGCGCACCTTGGCCGCCCAGATCGGGCTACTGCCCGGGTATCAACCCGAATTCATTGAGGTGCGGGTGGCGCAAGCCGGTGCAGCGGCCAACGCCTGGGCCAGCGCACTCAACGGCGCGTTTGCGCCCGAGGCGGCCACCAGCGTGGCCGCCGGTGGGGCGGACACATCGATCCAGTTTGTACTGCCGCGCATCGGCAAGGCCGACCTCGACCTTTTTTATGCGTCACGAGACGCTTACGACCAATTGGCGCCGCCCCAGCGGGTGCCCGCCCATGCCCTGCTGCTGGAGCGCGGCGTGGTGATTTGCGAGCCGTCCACACGCCTCGACGGCATGGCCGGCGCCGGCCTGGGTGGCGGTGCGGCCTGGGTCGCCATCACGATGGACGCGATGCGCGGCCCCGCCCGTCCCCGCCAAGCCGAGCCCGCCCGGGCGGTGGCACAGCGCAACACACCCTCCCCAGCCGCTGCCGCAGCCGAGGTGCGCCATGCCGCTTGACTGGTCGGCCGTCAAGGCCAAATACGGCACCGGCTTTCAGGTGCCCACCTGCGCGGGCGGCAAGTTCTTGAAAGTGGCGCGGGTTGACGATGAGGCGATCTACATCGAATCCCCCATCTGGAGCGCCAAGCTGCACCGCGACAACCTTGAAAACGGCGTGCTGCTGATCGAGGACGGCACGATCTCACGCGACCCGGGCCTGTTTGTCGAGGACTACATGTTGTA
>JANMKO010000641.1:0-1536 GCA_031372085.1 Betaproteobacteria bacterium | reverse complement strand
CGTGCGTCCCCTCGGCCGCGAGGTTCGGAGCATCACAGTACGTGTCGCAGATGTTCTCGACGTCGGCTTGGTACTGCTCCGGGTTGTCGCGCTTGTCCTGCGAGGTCAGCCAGTACTGGCTCTTGTGCGGTCGCAGGTGAGGTAGAGCAGGCCGCCGTGCAGCACCGGCGTGGCCTCGAAGGCCGAGCGCTTCCAGTCGCGCACCCCCTGGCCCAGCTCACCGGTGCGCAGAGTCCAGGCCACGCGCAGCGTGTGCACATTGGCCGGGTTGATCTGCGTCAGCGTGGAGTAGCGCATGCCGCCGGCGTCCCCACCGTAGGCCGGCCAGCCGGTGTCGGGTGCGTCTGTCGGCCCGGCGGCGGCGACGGTGGTGGCGATGGCGATGGCGATGGCGATGGCGGTGGCGGTGGCCGCCAGCAGTGCCCGCAGAACCTTGGTCATCCAGCCATGCTACGGGCCGTCAAGCGTCGCCAAACGGCGGTGACGGCGGTGACGGCGGTGACGGCGGCGCCGGCACGCTGGATGCCGATGGCCCCGGCCCCTGCGCCCGCCGCGCCGCCGCCTCGCGGTCGCGCCGCAGCGTGTACAGCTGCCAAACGCCCCAGCCCACCGGTGCGCCAAAGCCCAGCAACAGCTCCAGCCAGATCAGCGACACCGCCGGCTACTCGGCGGTGGCCAGCACGCCCCGGTCGCGCCGCTCCAGGCGCTCAAACAGCGCGATGACGCCGATCAACCCGCCGCTGGGCGGCGCTGCCGGCCGGTGCGGGCGGGCCGCGTCGGCGGCAGGCTGCCTGTCGGCCAGCAGCGCCAGCGGCCCGGTCACCGCCTCGACCAGATACCGGGTGGCGTCCAGCGGCGGCGGCGGCGTGCCGCAGCGCGACACGGCGCCCGGCGCCAGCAACAGCAGCGCCCGGGCCAGGCTGGTGGCCTTGCGGCGGCGGCTCACCACCGCCCGGCTGTCCACCGCGTTCAGGCCCCGCCGCTCGACCTCCAGCCCGATCTGGGCATACAAAAACCGCGCCGCGTTGATGCCCGGCCGGCAGCCCAGCGGCAGCGCCGCCACGCCGGCACCGACCCGGGCGTACAGCGCGTCGGCCTCGCGCAGCAGGCGCTGCACCACCTGGCCCAGCGCCGGGCTGTGCACCGGGGCGGCCAGCCAGGCGTCGGGCGCGATGCCGGCCTCGCGCAGCCACTGGCGCGGCAGGTACAGCCGGCCGGCGCGCGCGTCCTCACCCACGTCGCGGGCGATGTTGGACAGCTGCATCGCCACGCCCAGGTCACAGGCCCGGGCCAGGCCGGTGGCGCTGCGCACGCCCATCAGCAAGGCCATCATCGCGCCCACCGTGCCGGCCACGCGGGCGGCGTAATCCTGCAGATCGGCCAGCGTCTCGTAGTGGCGGTCGGCGGTGTCCCACTCAAAGCCCTCGATCAAGGCGTGCAGCAGCAGCGGCGGGATGTTGAAGCGCCGCACCACCGCCGCCAGCGCCCGGTCGGCCGGCTCGGCCATCGGCAGGCCGTGGTAGACGCGGTGCAGCC
>JANMKO010000640.1:0-2758 GCA_031372085.1 Betaproteobacteria bacterium | reverse complement strand
TCCAGCGCAGCATGGGCCGCGCCGATGCCGGCCACGCCCACGCTGATGGTGGCTTTGACCTTTTTGCCCTGCCAGCCCAGGCGCAGGCCGGCCACCCGGTCACGGATGCGCTCGGCCACGTCCAGCGCGCCCAGCAGGTCGGTGTGCGGCAGGTAGACCACCAGCACGCCGCCGCCAAAGCGCGACAGCAAATCGTAGGGTCGCAAGGTGCTGGCGGCCTGGCGCGTGATCTCGACCAGCATGGCGTCACCGCAGGGCATGCCGTGCTCGTCGTTCAGGCGTTTGAAGTGGTCAACGTCCACCATCAGCAGGGTGGCGTCTTCGCCGTGGCGGCGGATGCGCGACCACTCGCGGTCGGCGGCGGCGACAAAGTGCAGCTGGGTGTAGGCGCCGGTGAGCGCGTCGCGGGCCGGCGCCTGGGCGTCAACGCCGGCCGCACCCGCCCCGGCCCGGGCCACCGGCCGCAGCGCCCTGGCTCGGCCCAGTGCCGACTGGCCCGGCAACCCTGGCACCGTGCTTGCCACGATGTGCAGTGCCAGCCAGGCGCCGGCAGGCACCAGCAGCGCGGCCACCGCCGCCCCCAGCAGCGCGCCCGCAGCACCCTGCCAGGCGGCCGGCAGCGCACTGGCCAGGCTTTGCGCCAGGCCGTGGCCCAGCATCGCCCCGATGACCACCGCGCCGCCGGCAGCGGCCAGCCAGGCCCAGCGGTGGTGGTGCTGGCGGGGGTCGGCACTGTCAGGCAGATCGGCGGGGCGGCGGTGGGGCGTCATGGCGGCGGTACAGAGTTCGTTTTTATTCGACCACAAAGCCCGGCCGCCGTGGGGCGCTTGCAGCCCGCAACCCCGATTCGAGCGTGCGGTTTGCGGCGCTGCGGCGGTTGCTGCGGCAGCGGCTGCGGCAGCGCGTGCGGCGCCACCGCAACGCCCACCCTGTCTTGCGCGTGCCGTGCAGCAGCCGGCCCGGTGCCAGCCCGGACAGACTGACGCTGGTGAGCGGGATGAAAAACAGCGCCATGCCGGCGCCCTGCAGCACGGTGGGCAGCAGGATGCGGCGCAGGTCGGTCTGCGGGGTGAAGCCGGCGCGCAGCCACATCACGCCGGCAAAGATGACGAAGGCGACGGTGGCTATCCAGCGCGGATCCCACAGCGCCACTTTTTTGCCCACCAGCGGCGTCAGCAGGATGGCCAGCACACCCACCGGCGCCAGTGCAAAACCGGCATGGGTGGCGGTGTAGCCCATCCACTGCTGCAACCACAGCGGCAGCAGCACCACATTGCCAAAAAACAGGCCGTAGCCCACCGACGTGGCCAGCACGCCGAAGGCAAAGTTGCGCCCGCCAAACAAACGCAAATCCACCACCGGGTGCAGCGCCGTCAACGCCCACACCACAAACACCGCCAGCCCCACCACCGCCGCCACCGCCACCGCCAGGCCGATGATCAGCGGTGAGGCAAACCAGTCCAGCTCCTTGCCCTTGTCCAGCATCAATTGCAGGCTGCCCACCCACAGCACCAGCAAGGCCAGGCCGATGCGGTGGATCGGCAGCTTGTGGATGGCGGTCTCGCGCTGGCCGTACAGCTGCCAGGTGACGACGGCGGTGACCAGGCCGACGGGGATGTTGATGCAGAAGATCCACGGCCAGGAGACGTTGTTGGTAGTCCAGCCGCCCAGCAGCGGCCCCACCACCGGCGCCACCAGCGTGGTGACGCCCCAGAAGGCCAGCGCCTTGCCCACCTGGGCGCGCGGGTAGCTGGCCATCAGCAGGGTTGGCGACAGCGGGATCATCGGCCCGGCCACCAGGCCTTGCAGCACACGCGCGGCCACCAGCCTCCTAGCCTGAGCAGCGCCAGCCGGTGCCGGGCCAGCGTGATCTGGCCGTCGAGTGATTCGATCTGGCTGCGCGCGTCCGGCAGGCCGGCCTCGGCCTGGCGCAGCTCGACCCGGCTGTCGATGCCGGCCTGCACCCGCTGCCGGGTGAGTGCCAGCAGGGCCTGGCGCTGGGTGGCCGTTTGCTGGGCCAGGCCGTGCAGCGCCGCCAGCCGCGCCAGGCCGACGTAAGCCCGCGTCACCTGGCCGGCCAGCAGCCCCCGGGCGGCTTGCAGCTCGGCCCGGCTGGCTTGTTGCTGGCCGAGCGCGGCCTGCAGCGCGGCGTCATGCCGGCCAAAAAAATCGAACTCGATGCTGCCGCTGGCTTGCAGGTTGCCCAGGGTGTAGCTGCCGCCGGCCAGTGGCGGCGGCACCAGGCCGTGCTGGGTCTAGCGCTGGCGGGTGATGTCGAGTGCAGCGCCGGCCTGCGGGCCCTGGCTGGCGCGGGTGGCGTCGGTGCTGGCGCTGGCGCGGGCCAGCCGGGCGGCGGCCTGGGCCAGGCTGGGCTGGCCGGCCAGGGCCTGGTCGATCAGCGCATCCAGCGCCGGGTTGCCCAGCGCCTGCCACCAGCGGGCATCGGCAAACGGCGTGGCGGCGTCAGCCGACAACCCCGCCGCCGCTGGCGCCAGCAGGGCCAGCGGCGCCGGCAGCACACCGGGCGATGCACAGCCCGCCAGTTGGCTGACCAGCAGGCCGGCGGCGGCCAGCGCCGTGACGGCAGTGGCCAGCACCACGGCCAACGGCCGGCGCGCGGCGGCCGTGCAGCGCGATGCCGAGCGGGTCTGGGTGACGTGGGTGGCGTGGGTGGCGTGGGTGGCGTGGGTGGCGTGGGTGGCGTGGGTGGCGGGCCGGGTGGCCGGCGGCAGGTGGATGTCGGTGGTCATGCAGCGTC
>JANMKO010000590.1:0-2995 GCA_031372085.1 Betaproteobacteria bacterium | reverse complement strand
GCCTGTGTGGCGCTGGGCGCCGATGTGGGCATCAACTACAAGACGCAGGATTTTGTCGCCGAGGTCAAAGCTGCCACCGGCGGCCGGGGCGCCGATGTGGTGCTCGACATGGTGGCCGGCGACTATGTGGCGCGTGAGGTGGCGTGTTTAGCCGACGACGGCCGCATCGTGATCATCGCGGTGCAGGGCGGGCTGCAAAGCGGCTTCAATGCCGGTGAACTGCTGCGCCGCCGACTGCTGATCACCGGATCGACATTGCGCCCGCGCCCGCTGGCCTTCAAGGCGGCGATTGCGGCGGCGCTGCGCCAGCGGGTCTGGCCGCTGATCGAGGCCGGCCGCATCAGGCCGGTGATCAACCGGGTGTTCCCGGCGGCGCAGGCGGCCGATGCCCACACGCTGATGGAATCAAGCCAGCATGTTGGCAAGATCGTGCTGGACTGGACGGTTTGAGGAGCCCCGCAATGCGACGCAAACTGGTGGCCGGCAACTGGAAGATGCACGGCAGCCATGCCGCCAATGCCGAGTTGCTGGCCGGCATCAGCGCGGCCCGGCCGTTTGGCTGCGATGTGTCGGTGTGTGTGCCGTATCCCTATCTGTCAGAGACGGCAGTGGCGTTGGCGGGCACCGATTTGCGCTGGGGCGCGCAGGATTGCTCGGTGCACGCCCAGGGCGCTTACACCGGTGAGGTGTCGGTGGCCATGTTGGCCGAGTTTGGCTGCCGCTACGTGATCGTGGGCCACAGTGAGCGCCGCCAGTACCACGCTGAGACCGACCAGCAGGTGGCAGACAAGGCCCAGGCCGCGCTGGCCCGGGGCATCACGCCCATCGTCTGTGTGGGCGAGACGCTGGCCCAACGTGAGGCCGGTGAGACGGCAGCGGTGGTCAAGCGCCAGTTGTCGGCCGTGATCCACACCCTGGGCCACTGTGCGGGTGAAATGGTGGTGGCGTATGAGCCGGTCTGGGCCATCGGCACCGGCCGGGTGGCCACGCCAGAGCAGGCGCAGGCGGTGCATGCGCTGCTGCGGGCCCAGTTGCAGGCGGCCACCGCCCATGCCGACCGCATGCAGATCGTGTACGGCGGCAGCATGAAACCTGACAACGCGGCGTCGCTGCTGTGCCAGCCCGATATCGACGGCGGTCTGATTGGCGGCGCCAGCTTGAAGGCGGCCGACTTTGTCGCCATTTGCCGGGCAGCGGGTTGACCGCTACCGGTGGTGCCATCGGCATCGCAGGCCAGGCCTTGAACAACTTTTAAGAGATTGAAGAACATGCAGATTTGGACAAACCTGGTGCTGGTGCTGCAAGTGGTGGCCGCCATCACGATGATCGGCCTGGTGCTGGTGCAGCACGGCAAGGGCGCCGACATGGGGGCCTCGTTCGGCAGCGGTGCGTCGGGCAGCTTGTTTGGCGCCACCGGCAGCGCCAACTTTCTGTCGCGCTTCACGGCAGTGTGTGCCGGCGTGTTTTTTGTCTGCACGCTGTCGCTGGCCTACTTTTCCAACAGCGTGGCGTCGCGCGCGCCGTCCAGCGGCGGCAGCGTGCTGGACCGTGCTGCAACGCCGGCCAGTGCGCCAGCCAGCGCGCCGGCCAACGTGGGTGGGGGCATTCCAGTCAGCGGCGGTCCGGCGTTGCGCGCGCCGGCCACCGCAGCGGCCGCTGCCCCGGCCGCTGCGCCGGCGGTGGCGGCCTCGTCGGTGGGCACCATCCCCACCAAATAAGCGGGGCGGCAGCGGCTCACCCCCACGGTGTGCCCAGCCCCAACAACCCCCGCACTAACCCGAAGAACGCGGTTTTTCCGGTATAGAATTCGAGGCTGTTCAGGCAGCGAATCCTCACGCAGTTTGAGCAGTTTTGGGCCTGGTTTTGACGCCCTTGCCGTCGTGGTGAAATTGGTAGACACGCTATCTTGAGGGGGTAGTGGCGAAAGCTGTGCGAGTTCGAGTCTCGCCGACGGCACCAAGGTTTTGAGCAAGTCCTGGCGTCAACCGACGCCGGTCTTGTGCGCCCTTCAGCGCAAAGGGGCGAGGGGAGCAAGAGCGGCGTGCTCGGTGTGCAGTGCAAAACTGCTGGCGGCGCGCCTTTTTTTGGCCGGATGCGTCTGACGCTGTCCACAACACCGCCGCCTTCAACCGCCGCCAGCCACCATGGACTTGCAACAGTATCTGCCCGTTATCCTGTTCATCCTGGTGGGTGTGGGCGTGGGTATTGCGCCGCAGGTTTTGGGGTTTTTGCTCGGCCCGCAACGGCCCGATGCGGCCAAAAACAGCCCGTATGAATGCGGCTTTGAGGCTTTTGAAGACGCCCGCATGAAGTTTGACGTGCGCTACTACCTGGTGGCCATTCTCTTCATCCTGTTTGACCTGGAGATTGCCTTTCTCTTCCCGTGGGCGGTGTCGCTGCGCGATATTGGCGCGCCCGGGTTCTGGGCCATGATGATGTTTCTCACCATCCTCGTGGTGGGTTTTGTCTACGAATGGAAAAAGGGTGCACTCGATTGGGAGTAATGGTGCCCCTCGGCCGACGGGTACGTCGGCCGATCCCCCGAGAGGATGCGGGCCGGCTTGGCAGCGGCCCGGCGCTCGGCCCGTCGCGGCTTCAGACATTGGGATTGCATCATGGGCATTGAAGGCGTCTTGAAAGAAGGCTTTGTCACCACCTCGGTCGACAAACTCATCAACTGGTCGAAGACCGGCTCGCTCTGGCCGATGACCTTTGGCCTGGCCTGCTGCGCAGTTGAAATGATGCATGCCGGCGCCGCGCGTTACGACATTGATCGTTTCGGCATGCTGTTTCGCCCCAGCCCCCGGCAGAGCGATTTGATGATCGTGGCCGGCACCTTGTGCAACAAGATGGGGCCGGCGCTGCGCAAGGTGTACGACCAGATGGCCGAGCCGCGCTGGGTGCTGAGCATGGGCTCGTGCGCCAACGGCGGTGGCTACTACCACTACAGCTACTCGGTGGTGCGCGGCTGTGACCGCATCGTGCCGGTGGATGT
>JANMKO010000536.1:0-14714 GCA_031372085.1 Betaproteobacteria bacterium | reverse complement strand
GCCGATGGCCAAGGCGCTGGGCCAGTCGGTGGTGGTGGAGAACCGCACCGGTGCCGGCGGCACGCTGGCCGCCGGCCTGGTGGCGCGGGCCGCACCCGACGGCTACACCCTGCTGATCCACCACAACGGCATGGCCACCGCGCCGGCGCTGTACCGCAAACTGCCGTACAACCCACTGACCGATTTTGAGTACATCAGCCAGGTGGTGGACGTGCCGATGACGCTGGTGGCCCGCAAAGACCTGCCGGCCAAAACCCTGCCCGAGCTGCTGGTGTACCTGAAGGCCCAAGGCGACAAGGTGAACCTGGCGCACGCCGGGCTGGGCGCGGTGTCGCACCTGTGCGGCATGGTGTTCCGCCAGGCGGTGGGGGTGGATCTCACCACCGTGCCCTACCAGGGCACCGGCCCGGCGATGGCCGCACTGCTGGGCGGCCAGGTGGATTTGCTCTGTGACCAGACGACGCAGACCGTGCCGCAGATCAAAGCCGGCTCGATCCGGTTTTACGGCGTCACCACCGCCCAGCGCATCAAGGCCCTGCCAGACGCGCCCACGCTGGCCGAGCAGGGCCTCAAAGGCTTTGAGGTGATGGTCTGGCACGGCATTTACGCGCCCAAAGGCACGCCCAAAGACGCCACCGACAAGGTCAACGCCGCCGTGCGCGCAGCCCTGAAAGACCCGATGGTGGTGGCCCGCATGGCCGATCTGGGCGCCGAGATCGTGCCCGATGCCAAGCTCACGCCGGACGGCCTGCGCAGTTGGTTGAAGCAGGAGACCGAGCGCTGGGCGCCGGTGATCAAGTCGGCCGGGGTCTACGCCGACTGATGGGCCACCTGCCCGGCCGCCCGCGCCAGCGACGGCGCAAGCCGGTTTTGGCAGGTGACCGGCGCCTGGCCACCGACGCAAATCCCCCGGTGTTTTGGCGTCACGCTCAGCGCGCAACCGCACACTGGGCGGCGGGGAATGGTTGCGAGCCCCGGGGCCCAAAACCATCGGCGGAGATCAAACCCAAGCCAGCCTGAATCCAAGCGCATTGATACAAGCTGTAAAAACAGCTGAAAATGATTTCCGGCGTAAGGGGGTGACGGTTTGCATACCGTCAAAAATGCCTCAAATTTAATGAAGTGACCCCGCAGATGCGGGACGCCGACCCGCCAGCTTTGAGAATGTCGATACCTACAATCCTTGCGATGGAGAGTTCGCTTTCGAACGTTCCGGGAGCCAGGCAATGACCATTTCAGAATCCGAAAAAAACAGCGGCGACCTGCCGACCGACCCCACCGTGTCGCGGCGCTTGTTGCTGCGCCGCAGCCTGGGTGTGGCAGCGCCGGTGGTGATGACCTTGGCCAGCTTGCCGTCGCATGCGGCGGGCGTGTGCATCAACCCGTCGGGTTTCATCTCCCAAGCCACCTTCAACAGCCGGCACCCGGGCGGCATGGTCTGCACCGACCGCGGCCCCAACTATTTTGCCGCGCTGGCGGTGGGCTCATGGCCGTCCACTGAGCGGTTTGCCGCCGTTTTTGGCGCACTGGCCAGCCCGTCGGCCAACCGGTCGGTCACGCTCAAGCAGGTGTTGTCCGGGTCGTACTCCGAGTTTGCCAAATACTGTGTGGCGGCCTACGCCAACGCGTCCAATCCGCCGTTGAACTTTCCCATCACGCTGCCGCAATCCCGGGCGCTTTTCAAGACGATCACCCAGGGCACACCGCCCAGCGGCCTGCCTGCCTTCCCGTCGTTCACCTGGACCGAGCTTCAGGCGCTGGAGTGGCTGCGCACCGTCATGAATGCCTGAGCTGGCCGCGCGCGCCGATTTGATCAGCGCGCCCGACCTGCTGTACCGGGTCGGTGCACAGGTGCATTGCTGCACGCTGGACGACGACATGGTGGTTTACGTGCCAAGCCGCTTCGAAACCCACTTGCTTGACCCGCTGGCCGCAGCGGCGCTGGCCTGGCTGCAAGCGCAAGACGCACCCTGCCGGCTTAGTGACCTGTGCAGCGCCGTGCTGGGCAGCGATGCCACGCTGGACAGCGCCGCCGCCCGCACCGACAGCCAGGCGCTGCGCCAGTTGCTGGACCCACTGGTGCAGGCCGGCGTCGTGGTGGCGCTGTCTTGCTGACGGTGGCGGCTTTGTCGGACGCCGCGCTGCGCCGGCACCTGGGCGGCAGCGGCCTGCGCCTGCGCACCGGTCCGCTGGTGCTGTGCATCACCTCACCGGTGGCCGACGTGGCGCGCGGTGTGCGCGCGCTGTACGCCGGGCACAGCGTGGCCCCGCCCGACACCTTTGCCGATTTTCATGTCAGCGTTGAGCCGGCACGCGGCCTGCGGCGCTGGCTGCGGCCGCAACTCGTCTTCAAGGTGGACGGCAACGATGCCTTTGCCCCGCTGCCCGGTGACCAGGGCCTGCCGATGCTGGAATGGGGCATGAACTGGTGTGTCACCACGCTGTGCCACCGCTACCTGATCCTGCACGCGGCGGTGCTGGAGCGTGGTGGCCGGGCGCTGGTGATGCCGGCGCCGTCGGGCTCGGGCAAGAGCACCCTGTGCGCGGCGCTGCTGTTTCGCGGCTGGCGTTTGTTGTCCGACGAGCTGGCGTTGATCGACCCCGCCACCGGCCAGCTGGTGCCGATGCCGCGTGCCGTGAGCCTGAAAAACGACTCGATCGACGTGCTGCGGGCCTTCACCGCCGGGGCGGTGCAATACGGCTCGGTGGTGCACGACACCGTCAAGGGCACGGTGGCGCATTTTGCGGCGCCGCCGGCATCGGTGCAGCGCGCGGCCGAGACGGCGGCGCCGGGCTGGATCGTCTTCCCGCGTTACCAGGCCGGCGCCGCCACCACGCTGGCGCCGCTGGCGCGTGGGCGCTGTGTGATGCAGCTGATCGAAAACGCCTTCAACTACAACGTGCACCAGGCCGCCGGCTTTGATGCACTCACCGGCCTGGTGCGGCACAGCGATTGTTTTTCATTCACCTACCAGCACCTGGACGAGGCCGTGGCCACGTTTGAGCAGCTGGCCGTGCCGGCGGCGCTGTGAGCCGGCACGGCCGCCCGCAGGGCGCACACACCGCAATTCCGAGCATGGTGCCAAGCATGGTGCCAAGCATGGAGCTTGCCTGAGCACCGCCGCGCCGCCTGACCTGGCCTGCTGGGCCTGGGCCCATGCCGACCGCCTGGTGACGTTGACGGCACCGCAGTGGGAGCTGTTGATCCGCCAGGCGCGCAGCGCCAACCTGCTGGCCCGGCTGGCGCAGCGCCTGGCCGACCAGGGCCTGCTGCCCAGCGTGCCCGACGCACCGCGCCGCCATCTGCTGGAAATACTCACCGTCACGGCGGCCCAGCACCGCGAGATCCAACGCGAGATCACGCTGATCCTGGACGCACTGCGCCCGCTGGGCCTGCCGGTGGTGCTGCTCAAAGGCGCGGCCTATGTGGCCACCGGCCTGCCGGCAGTGCAGGGCCGGCTGTTCTCGGACATCGACATCCTGGTGCCGCGCAGCGCGCTGGCCGACGTGGAAAGCCACCTGACGCTGCGTGGCTGGATGACCACCCACCACACGCCGTACGACCAGCGCTACTACCGCGAATGGATGCATGAGCTGCCACCGATGCAGCACCTGCGGCGCCAGACGGTGCTGGATGTGCACCACAACATCCTGCCGCTCACCGTGCGCCAGGTGCCCGACGCGCAGCGCTTGCTGGCCGATGCCCGGCCGGTGCCCGGCCTGCCCGGCGCTGCGGTGCTGGCGCCGGCCGACATGCTGCTGCACAGCATGGCGCACCTGTTTCACAACGATGATTTGTCACACGGCCTGCGCGATTTGACCGATCTTGACCTGCTGCTGCGGCACTTCAGTGCCGAGCCCGGCTTCTGGCCCGCGCTGTTTGATCGTGCGGCGCATCTGCACCTGCAACGCACGCTGCACTACGGCCTGTGGGCCACCCACCACCTGCTGGCCAGCCCCGTGCCCGAGGCCGCGCTGGCGCGGGCCCGGCGCAGTGCCGCGCCGGCACCGCTGGACGCGCTGATGCGCGCGCTGTGGCGCCGGGCGCTTCGCACACCGCACCGCACGGCCGCGCTGCGCTGGGACGCCAGCGCCCGGTTTGCGCTGTATGTGCGGGCGCACTGGCTGCGCATGCCGCCGCTGATGCTGGCGCGCCACCTGGCGATCAAGGCCTGGATGCGGGCGACGGCGCGCCGTGAGGCGTCGGTGCCGCGCTGAGCCGCCAGCCCGGCCCGGGCTGCCCGGCGCTGGGCGCATCAGCCCGCTGCGCTCAGCCCGCTGCGCTCAGCCCGCTGCGCTCAGCCCGCTGCGCTCAATCCGGTGCGCCCAACGCCGCCAGCTCGGCCTCGGTAAAGCCGGCTGCCCGCCGCGCCGGCAGGTTGAACGGCGGCCGCAGCCGCGGTGCGGCGTAGCGCGCCACCAATTGCGGGTACAGCGCCACCGCGTCCAGCCCGTCGCGCGCGCACAGCCAAGCGTACCAGCGGTTGCCGATGGCCACATGGCCGATCTCGTCGCGCAGGATGATGTCGAGAATGGCCACCGCGCGCGCGTCGCCGGCACGTTGCAACTTGGCCTGGATGGGCGGCGTGGCGTCCAGCCCACGCGCCTCCAGCGTGCGCGGCACCAGCGCCATGCGGGCGGTGATGTCGCCGGCCGTGGCCTCGGTCATGCGCCACAGGCCGTCGTGGGCGTCAAAGTCACCGTAGTCGTGGCCCAGCGTCAGCAGGTGGTCGCGCAGCAGCGTGAAGTGCAGCGCTTCTTCAGCCGCCACCTGCAGCCAGTCGAGGTAATACGCAGCGGGCATGCCGGCAAAGCGCCACACCGCGTCCAGCGCCAGGTTGATGGCATTGAACTCGATGTGGCAGATGGCGTGCAGCAGCGCCGCCCGCCCGGCCGGCGTGAAGGGTGAGCGGCGCGGCACCCGGTCGGCCGCCACCAGCCGGGGCCGGGCAGGGCGGCCGGGCAGACCGGGCAGACCGGGCAGACCGGGCAGGCCGGCCGGCGCGACGAGGCTGGCCCAGGGTTCCAGCCGGGCCTGTCCGCTGCCTGCGGCCAGCCCCAACGCCCGCGCCTGGGCGGCTTTGGCGGCGGGGTCGCTGAGGCGCAGAACCGACAGTGCTTGGTGACGAAGTTCCATCCCTAGAATCATAGGCTTCGGTATTTCAGGGCCCGGCCAGCGCCGGACGCGCCCCCATCAGGAGCCCCGCATGGCGATCTACCAGCTCGAAGACGAAGTGCCCGACGTGCACCCCAGCGCCTGGGTGGCCGGCAGCGCCCAGGTGATGGGCCGCGTCACGCTGGCCGAGAACGCCAGCGTCTGGTACGGCGCGGTGCTGCGCGGTGACAACGAGCGCATCACCATCGGGCGCGGCAGCAATGTGCAAGACGGCAGCGTGCTGCACACCGACCCCGGCTGCCCGCTCACCGTGGGCCAGGGCGTGACCATCGGCCACCAGGTGATGCTGCACGGCTGCACCATCGGCGACAACTGCCTGATCGGCATCCACAGCGTGGTCATGAACGGCGCGCGCATCGGCCGCGACAGCATCGTCGGCGCCGGCGCGCTGGTGACCGAGGGCAAAGAGTTTCCGGACGGGGTGCTGATCGTCGGCACCCCCGCCAAAGTGGTGCGCGCGCTGACGGCTGAGCAGATCGCCCAACTGCGCGCCAGCGCCGCGCACTACGTGCTGCAACAGCAGCGCCATGCGCATGCGCTCAAGCGCGTCGATTGACCCCCAGCCGGCGCGCGTGTGCATGGACAAGCTGCAAAAGTTTTTGTTTGAAGGCTTGCCGGTGCGCGGCATGCTGGTGCGCCTGGGCGAGAGCTGGCGTGATTGCCTGTCGCGCCGACGCAGCGCCAGCGATGGCGGCCATGCCTTCCCGGCGCCGGTGCGCGCCTTGCTGGGCGAGATGGCGGCTGCCGGCGTGCTGATGCAGGGCAACCTGCAGTTCAACGGCGCGCTGATCTTGCAGATGCAGGGCGACGGGCCGGTCAGGCTGGCGGTGGCCGAGACGCAGGCCGACCTGGGCTTTCGTGTCACCGCCAAACTGGTCGGTGAGGTGCCGGCCGACGCCCGGCTGGAGGCGCTGCTCAATGTGCATGGCCAGGGCCGCTGCGCGATCACACTTGACCCGCAAAACCGCCTGCCCGGCCAGCAGCCTTACCAGGGCGTGGTGCCGCTGCACGGTGACCAGCGTGAGCCGCTGCAAAAGCTCAGCGAGGTGCTGGAGCACTACATGCTTCAGTCTGAACAGCTCGACACCCGGCTGGTGCTGGCGGCCGATGACACCGTGGCCGCCGGGTTGCTGATCCAGCGCCTGCCGGTCAGCGGCGTGGCCAACCTGGCCGGCCGCATGCTGATAAGCACCGACGAAGACCAGATCGGCCGCAACGAGGACTTCAACCGCATCGCACTGCTGGCCGCCACCTTGACGGCCGACGAGCTGCTCACCCTGCAGCCGGCGCAATTGATGCACCGGCTGTTCTGGCAAGAAACGCTGCGGGTTTTTGAGCCGCAAGTGCCGCGCTTTGCCTGCCGCTGCTCACGCGATCGGGTGGCCAACATGCTGCGCGGGCTGGGTGCGGCCGAGGTCGTCTCGTTGGTCGAAGAGCGCGGTGAGGCCGAGGTGGGCTGTGATTTTTGCGGCCAGCTGTACCGCTTCGACCCGGTGGACGTGGGCGAGCTGTTCACGCCCGGGCGTGAGGCGCTGCCGGCATCGGGCCGGGTGCATTGAGGCGCTGACGCGGCGCACCGCCCGCCGCGTGCTGGCCCCGCCGCGCCGCGCCGTGCCGCAGGGCTTCAGGCGCTGAAGTGGCCGCTGCTGTGCAGCGCCTGCGTCATGCCATTGGCCAGGTACACCTTGCCGGCCGGTGCCGCGCCGGGCATCAACACGTCGATGGCCCGGTCAAGCGCGGCGGTGGCGCGTGCCAGGGCCTCGCGCTGGCGCGCCAACTGGGCGCTGGCACGCGCCAGGCGCAGCCGCATCGGCTCGGGCACACCGCCGTGGCGGGCGGCGTGCACAAAACAGTCCACCGCGTGGGCCAGCGCCCGGTGCAGGGCATTGGCCTGCTGCTCGATGGCGATGATGTCGCGCTCGCGCAGTGAGTCGGCCAGCGCACCCAGCCGCTGCTCCACCTGGGCCACCAGTGGCTCCAGGTGGTTCGGGTCGGCGTCGGCCGCCAGCGGCAGATCAACGTGGGAGTGGGTCATGCCGGCGCCCGGTGCGCGCTCAGCGCTTGCCCACTTTGCCCACCAGCTCTTGCGCATTGGCGATCAACTTGTCGGCAATGGCCTCTGGGTTGACAACAAACTTGCCGTCGCGGATGGCGTCCGAGATGCGCTGCACCTTTTGCGTGTCGAACACGCTCTCGATGCTGCCCGCAGCCAGCTGCGCCACGGTGGACGACAGGGCCACCGTGGCACTGGGCTCAACCTTCGGGCTGCCGGGCACCGGCGACGCCGTGGCCGGGCCTGGTTTGCGCTCGCCGACGGCCGGCGTGACCATTTTGTTTTCGAGATGACCGATTTTCATGATTCACTCCAGCAGAGGGGGCCAAGTGAGCCGGCCCTGAGACATGCTCGGTGTATCGGCTTGCCATCCGGCGACTTTAGGGCTTTGCTGCCAGATTTTCGCCGAGCCGCGTGTTTCGGGCAGCGCCGTGCCCGGCGGGGCCTGTTTTTGGGCAACCGCCAACCCGCCACACGTCAAAGCGCCAGCTCGATCCGCCGGTCACCGGTGGCAATGCCGGTGACGACGCGCCCGCTGTCGGTGCGCACCCGGGCGCTCTGGCCGTCCAGCCCCGGGCTTTGCGCCTGGCCCTCGCTGCTGATGGCATAACCCGGGCCCACCGCGACGATGCGCACCGTGTCGCCGGTGTTGAACCAGAGGCGGGTTTTCAAGTCACCCTGGCGCAGCGCCTCGCCCGCCGCCAGGCCGCGCGCCAGCGTGCGGCCGATGGCGGCGCCGGCCTGGCTGATGGCCACATCAGCGCGCTCGGCCAGGTCCACCTCGGCAGTCACCAGGTGGCGCGCCAGCAGCACCGTGCCGATGGGCAGCGCCGTGGCCGCCACCAGCGACGGCGCCCACACCCGCACAGCCACCGCCAGGCTGACATTCCAGTGCGCTGCGCCCTGCACGCAGCGCAGCCCGACGCGGGTGCGGCCCAGTGGCCGGGCGCCCGCCGGCAGGTAGGGCACGATCTGCTGGCAGGGCGCCAGCTTGAGCCGGGGGTCAAGCTGGCCCAGCACCACCTCGATGCGCGGTGCCGGCGCCAGCGGGCCCCAGACGGTGGCCGCCGCGTCCAGCGCCAGGCGCTGCACGTCGCCGCGCAGGGCGGCGGGCAGGGTGTCGGCGGGGGCGTCGGCGGCGGCAGCAGCGGGGGTGTCGGGCCGGGTATTGACCCGAGCGTCGGGCCGAGCGTCGGGCCGGGTGTCGGGCGGCGTGTTGGGCCGGGTATGGGTCGGCGCGTCGGTCCGCTCGGGCGGCGCTGCCCGCAGGCCGGGGCTGGCCAACAGCCCGAGCAGGGCCAGGCAGGCCGCCAGGCCCGCAGAAAGACAGGCGTGCCGAAGCACGGGCAGAAGCACGGGCAGAAGCACGGGCAGACGCACGGGCAGACGCACGGACAGGCAGACAAGCAGCAGCGGGTTCACCCCCTGGATGGTGCTGCTGGCGGCCCGGCCGCAGTGGCCTGAATTGCACCGCCTTGCGCCCGCTGTTTGCTGCCATGCCGGCGCGGCGCGCTGCCCACAATGCTTTCACATCGGCCCGCCCCGGGCACCGCAGATCAACACCTTGGAACAGGGGCTGTGCATGCAACGTCTGACCGAAGCGCTTGATTTCCAGTCCCAGGCCTTGTTGCTGCGGTCTGAGCGCCAGCGCCTGATTGCCAGCAACATCGCCAATGCCGACACGCCCGGCTACCAGGCCCGTGAGCTGGACTTTGCCAACGCGCTGCGCCAGGCCACCGGCACGGCGTCGGCCGGCGGCAGCCTGGCCAGCGCCGCACTGACCACCACGCACGCCGCGCATGACGACGCTCGCATCTCTCTGCGCGACGAGCCCGGCCTGCTGTACGCCCGACACAGCCAGGACGCGATCGACCGCAACACCGTCGATCTGGACCGCGAGCGCGCCAGCTTTGTCGACAACAGCGTGAAGTTCGAGGCCACGCTGCGCTTCATCAACGCCAACTTGCGGTCGATGCTGGACGCGATGAAAAGCGCCAACCAGGGCTGATCGGCCACCATGACCCGCCGAGTCGCGCTGCGCTGTCCTTGTTCTCACCGGAGCCCTGCATGAGCTTGTTCAAGATTTTTGATGTCTCGGGCAGCGCCGCCAGTGCGCAAACCCAGCGGCTGAACGTGGTGGCCAGCAACCTGGCCAATGCCGACACCGTGGCCGGCCCCGACGGCCAGGCCTACAAAAGCCGGCAGGTGGTGTTCCAGACCCTGCTGATGGGTGAGGCCACATCGGCCGGCGTGCGCGTCAGCGAGGTGACCGAGGACAACAGCGCCGGCCGCAAGGTGCTGGCGCCTGGCCACCCCGCCGCCGACGAGCAGGGCTATGTGACTTACAGCAACGTCAGCCCGGTGGACGAGATGGTCAACATGATCTCGGCCTCACGCTCGTACCAGAACAACGTGGAGGTGATGAACACCGCCAAGAGCCTGCTGCTCAAGACCCTGCAACTGGGCCAGTCGTGACCCACCCGCCCACCCGAAAGCCCGCATGAGTACTGTCAACGCCGTCAACCCCGCAGCCACCACGTCGGCCGCCACCGCCGCCGCGCTGACCGGCGGCAAAACTGCCAGCGCCGGCACCGCCAGCGCGGCATCGGCCAGCGCCGCGTCGGCCACCTCGGCCAAAGAGGCCAGCGAGCGCTTCTTGAAGCTGCTGGTCACCCAGCTGCAGAACCAGGACCCGATGAACCCGGTGGACAACGCCCAAATGACCTCACAGATGGCGCAGATCAGCACCGTCAGCGGCATCGAGAAGCTCAACAGCACGGTCGAGGGGCTGACCCACCAGTTTGTGCAGATGCAGGCGATGCAGGGCGCCTCACTGGTGGGCAAGGACGTGATCCTCAAAGGCGACAAGCTGTCGGTCAGCGGCGGCGTGGCGGGTGGGGTTTACCAGGTGGACGGCGCCGCCAAAAGCGTCAAGGCCGAAATCCTGAGCCCCGCCGGCCAGGTGGTGGACACCTTGAACCTGGGCGCCCAGGCCGCCGGCCGGCATGATTTTGTCTGGCCGGGCGGCAGCGCGGTGAGTGAATCGGCCGGCTACCGGTTTCGCATCACGGCGGCCAGCGGCAGCACGCCGGTGGGCAGCAGCACGCTGATGCGCGACAAGGTGGACGCCGTCAACACCAACGGCGCGGCGTTGACGCTGGAGCTGGTGCGCAACGGCCAGGTGCCGTATTCGGCCATCGCGGCGGTGGATTGACCGCCTGACGGTGGCCCTTGACAGGCGTGCGCGGCGGCCCGCAGGCGCCGCGCCGCCCCCTTTCCCAGCAGGAGTGAAGCAATGAGTTTTCAGCAAGGTGTTTCGGGCTTGAACGCCGCCGGTCGCAACCTGGAGGTGATCGGCAACAACGTGGCCAACGCCAGCACGGTGGGGGCCAAGGTGGCGCGGGCCGAGTTTGCCGACATCTATGCCCGTGCCGTCAACGGTGGGGCCAACAACATCGGTCTGGGCGTCAGCCTGGCGGCGGTGACGCAGCAGTTCTCGCAGGGCAGCATCAGCTCGACCGACAACCCGCTGGACATGGCCATCAACGGCGGCGGGTTTTTTCAGTTGAAGGATTTGAGCGGCACGCTGCAGTTCACCCGCAACGGCCAGTTCAAGGTGGACCGGGACGGCTTCATCGCCAACACCCAGGGCTCACGCCTGCTCGGCTTTCCGGCCAACGACCAGGGCGTGCTGGTGCCCGGCCAGGCCCAGCCGCTGACCCTGCCCACCGCCGGCATCAAGCCCAGCGTCAGCAGCCTGGTAGGGCTGGAGCTGAACCTGGACGCCCGCGCCAAGGTGACGGCTGACCCTGTGCGGGTGCCGCTGATCGACTTCAAAGACGCCAAGACCTACAGCAATGCCACGTCGGTGAATGTCTACGACAGCAAGGGCCAGGAGGTGGCGCTGACTTACTTCTTCCAGAAGTCGGCCGGCGACACCTGGAACGTCTACGCCAGCGCGAATGGCGTGACGGTCAACCCCGACGCCATCGGCAACCCGCAGGTCATCACCAGCCTGTCCTTCCAGGCTGATGGCAGCGCGCCGATCAACCCGGCCGACCCGAGCTTGCCGCTAGACCCGGTGCTGTTTGACGTGCCGTCCACGTCCAATGTCCTGGGCGCTGCCACCGAGCCCATCGTCGGCATCAAGCTCGACATGAGCACCTTGACCCAGTTCGGCTCGATCTTCGGCGTCACCAACGTCACGCAGGACGGTTTTCCGCCGGGGCAGTTGAGCGCCATCAAGATTCAGCCCAACGGCATCGTGCTGGCCACTTACTCCAGCGGCCAGAGCACGCCCATCGGCCAGATCGAGCTGGCCAGCTTCCGCAATGTGCAGGGCTTGAAGCCGCTGGGCGGCAACACCTGGAGCGCCACCTTCGACTCGGGCGATGCCACCGTGGGCTCACCCGGCTCGGGCAACCTGGGCGTGCTGCAATCGGGCTCGGTGGAAGAGAGCAACGTCGATCTGACGTCCGAGCTGGTCAACATGATGGTGGCCCAGCGCATCTACCAGGCCAATGCCCAGACCATCAAGACGCAGGATTCGGTGCTGCAGACGCTGGTCAACCTGCGCTGACCTTGCCCCTGACTGAGGAGCCCCGATGGACCGCGTGATCTACCTGGCCATGGCCGGCGCCAAGGCCACGATGCAGCGCCAGGACGTGCTGGCGCACAACCTGGCCAATGCGTCCACCACCGGCTTCCGCGCCGAGATGACGGCCTTCCGGGCCGTGCCGGTGCTGGGCGACGGCGCCAGCACCCGCGTCTACGCCATCGAGACGACGCCCGGCTACAACGCCGAGCCCGGCCCGGTGGCCGCCACCGGCCGCAGCCTGGACGTGGCGTTGAAGGGCAATGCCTGGCTGGCGCTGCAGGGCCGTGACGGCACCGAGGCGTACAGCCGGGCCGGCGCGCTTGATGTCAACAACGAAGGCTTGCTGGTGACCCGCAGCGGCTTGCCCGTGCTGGGCGACGGCGGGCCGATCAGCGTGCCGGCAAATGCGCAATTGCAGATTGGCGGCGACGGCACCGTGACGGCCACCGTGGGCAATGGCCGGCCGCAAGGCGTGGGCCGGCTCAAGCTGGTGAGCCCCGAGGCGCCGCTGCTGCGTGGTGAGGATGGTTTGTTCCGGGCCGCCGACGGCGCTGATTTGCAAGCCGACGCCGGCGCCCGGCTGCAAGACGGTGCGCTGGAGGGCAGCAATGTGAGCCCGGTGGAGTCGATGGTGGCCATGATCTCGGCGGCGCGCCAGTTTGAGCAGCAGATGAAGATGCTGCAAACCTCACAAGAGCGTGAGCAATCGGCCACCAAGCTGCTGTCAAGTTCTTGACGCGGCAGCCTCCTGGAAAAAAGCGCCACCGAAGTGGCGCTTTTTGCGTTTTGGCCGGCCTCAAGTCGCCCCGATCATCAGCGCAGTGAAGCTGCACCTGGAGACCTTGCATGATCCGATCGTTGTGGATATCGAAGACCGGCATGGAGGCGCAGCAGACCGCGCTGGACGCCATCGCCCACAACCTGGCCAACACGGCCACCAACGGCTACAAGCGTGGTCATGTGGTGTTTGAAGATCTGGTCTACCAGAACCTGCGCCAGGTGGGCGCCAACACCGCCGAGCAGTCCACCCTGCCCACCGGCCTGCAGATCGGCCTGGGCGTGCGGCCGGTGGCGCTGGCGCGCAATTTCTCGCAAGGCAACTTGCAGCAGACCGGCAACAACCTGGACATGGCGGTGCGCGGCAACGGCTTCTTTCAAATCCAGCTGCCCGACGGCACCACCGGCTACACCCGGGACGGTGCCTTCCAGCTCAATTCACAGGGCCAGATCGTCACCAACGGCGGCTATTTGCTTCAGCCGGGCTTGAGCATCCCGGCCAATGCGCTGAGTGTGACGGTGGCCAACGACGGGCTGATCAGCGTCACCGTGCCCGGCCAGGTGGCGCCGCAGCAGGTGGGGCAGGTGCAACTGGCCGGCTTCATCAACCCGGCCGGGCTTGACCCGAAGGGCGAAAACCTGTTTGCCGAGAGTGGCTCGTCGGGCGCACCGGCCGCCGGCAGCCCGGGCAGCAACGGCCTGGGTCTGCTGGCGCAGGGCAGCGTGGAGACGAGCAATGTCAACGTGGTGGAAGAGCTGGTGACGATGATCCAGACCCAGCGCGCCTACGAGATCAACTCCAAGGCGGTGCAGACCTCAGACCAGATGTTGCAGAAGCTGGCGCAGCTTTGATGGCCGGGCTGAACCGCGCCATGCCGCAGGTCTTGAATTGCCACCCGGGCCGCGCCGTGAATGGCGCCGTGAATGGCGCCGTGAATGGCGCCCAGAGCCGCGCCCTGCGCCGTGTGCTGACCCGGCGCCTGGCCCGGCTGCCGGGGCCGGGCCTGGGCCTGCTGGCCGCGCTGCTGGCGCCCTTGCTGCTGCTGGCCGGCTGCGAGACGCTGGCCCGGCTGCCGCCGGTCGATCTGGTGCTGCCCACCGCCGCCATGCCGCTGCCGCTGCCGGCGCCGGCCACCGCGTCGGCGGCGCGCACCGGTGCCATCTTCCAGGCCGACCGCTACCGCCCGTTGTTTGAGGACCACCGCGCCCGCATCGTCGGCGACACGCTGACGGTGAGCATCATCGAGAAAGTCAGCGCGGTACAAAAAAGCACCAGCACGGTGGACCGGGCCGATTCGGTCAGCGCTGACCTGACGGCCGCGCCACTGATGAAGGCCGCCGCACTGGCCCGGTTGAGCGTGGCCGGCACATCGGCCAACAGTTTTTCAGGCAAGGGCACGACCGAGAACAGCAATGATTTCTCCGGCACCATCACGGCCACCGTGGTGCAGGTGCTGCCGAATGGCCATCTCATCGTGGCGGCCGAGAAGCAGATCGGCGTCAATGCCAATGTCGATGTGCTGCGCTTCTCGGGCCAGGTCGATCCACGCGCCATCGCCCCCGGCAACACGGTGCAAAGCACCCACATCGCCAATGTGCGCATCGAGCAGCGCGGCCGGGGCCAGCAGGCCGAGGCCCAGTCGATGGGCTGGCTGGCGCGGTTCTTCATGAGCCTGATGCCGGTATGAAGGCGACCAAGCCCCAAGCCATGCCCGCCGCGCGCGCCTGGACGGCAGAGCGGCGGCTGCGCGCCGTGCTGCTGATCGGCCTGCTGGCCGCCAGCGCCGCGCTGTGGTGGCCGGCGCAGGCCGCCCGCATCAAAGAGGTGGCCAGCGTGCAGGGCGTGCGGCCCAACCAGTTGACAGGCTTTGGCCTGGTGTTTGGCCTGGACGGCACCGGCGACCAGGCCACGCAGGCGCCCTTCACCCCGCAGGCGCTGGCGGCGTTTTTGCAGCAGAACGGCATCACCCTGCCGCCGGGCGTGACGATGCAGCCGCGCAACCTGGCGTCGGTGGTGGTGACGGCCGAGTTGCCCGCGTTCGCCCAGCCCGGCCAGCGCATCGATGTCAATGTGTCGTCGGCCGGCAACGCCAAAAGCCTGCGCGGCGGCT
>JANMKO010000566.1:0-2012 GCA_031372085.1 Betaproteobacteria bacterium | reverse complement strand
TGGCGGTGGGCGCGGCCGTCAAATTGCACCCCCGGTTTGATGCCGGGGCCTGGCTGCACGATGTGGCCACCTGGCAGCCCAGCACCAGCCTGCTGGTGCCGGCGGTGATGCAGGCGCTGCTGGCCCATGCCGCCTGGCCGGCCACCGATTTGCGCCCGCTGCGCTTTGTCAACAGCGGCTCGTCCATCGTGCCGCTGGCGTTGATCCAGGCCTTTCATGCCCGGGGCCTGCCGGTGGCCCAGGTGTATGGCAGCACCGAGACCGGGCCGTTCTCGGTGGCCTTGCGGCCCGACGAGGCGCTGCGCCACGCCGGCAGCGTGGGCCACCCGGCACCGGGCGTGCGGCTGCGCCTGGTGGGCACCGACGGCGTGGCGGTGGCCGCCGGCCAGACCGGCGAAATCCAGCTCCAGGCGCCCAATTTGATGCGCGGCTACCACCGGCTGCCGGCCGGCAGCGGCGTTGTCGACGGCTGGTTTGCCACCGCTGACCTGGCCTGGGCCGACGCCGACGGCCGGCTCACCGTGGTGGGCCGCCAGTCTGACCTGATCATCTCTGGTGGTGAAAACATCCACCCGGCCGAGATCGAGCACCTGGCCGCGGCTTGGCCCGGCGTGGCCGAGGCGGCGGTGATCGGCCTGCCCGATGCCCGCTGGGGCGAGGTGCCGGTGCTGGTGCTCGTGCTGGTGCAAACGCCAGGCGCGGCCATCGATCTGGCGGCGCTGCGGGCCCACTTCAACCAGCACCTGGCGCGCTACAAACACCCGCAGACCATCATCGTGGCCCAGCACCTGCCCAAAACCGCGCTCGGCAAGGTGCAGAAAGCCGCCCTGCGTGCGCTGCTGCTGCGCGACGATGCGCCGCCAACCATTTAAAAAGTCGCCGCTTGTCGATTTGCCGGCGCACCGGGCATCAACGATCAGAGACAGGCGTTTTGCCTTCTCACCCACCCCCGCAGGAGCCGACGATGAAATTCATGCTGATGTTTTTTGACAGCGCCGCCCACCAACACCCGCTGATGCAAGCCAGCGAGGGCGCGGCCTGGATGGCCTATGCCGGCGCGATGGGCCAGGCCGGCGTGATCGTGGCGGGCCACGGCCTGCAAGGCCGCGAAACCGCCACGTCGCTGCGGCAACGCGACGGTGTGCGCCAGGTGCAGGACGGCCCGTTTGCCGACACCAAAGAGCAGTTGGGCGGTTATTTTGTGATCGATGTGGCCACGCTCGACGACGCCCTGGCCTGGGCCGCCCGCAGCCCCACCGCCGCCACCGGCATGATCGAGGTGCGGCCGGTGCTGGCGATGTGATGCCGGCGCCAGCGCCGCGGGCCGGCCAGACCACGGCGCTGCACCGCCGCGTGCACACCACCGCCCACCCCGCCTGGTTGGCCGCCGACGCGGCGGCCCGCCAGTCCTACGGCCGGCTGCTGGCCTGGCTGGCCTGCCAGTGGCGCGATGTGGCGGCCGCCGAAGACGCGCTGGCGGCCGCGCTTGAAAAAGCCCTGGCGCTGTGGCCGGCGCAGGGCGTGCCCACCGCGCCCGACGCCTGGCTGCTCACGGTGGCGCGGCGTGAGCTGCTGCAAGCGGCCCGCCGGCAACGCCTGCACGACAGCCCGCAGGTGCAGGCCGTGCTGGCGCATTTGCCGCATGTCGTGCGCAATGACGGGCGCAATGACGGGCGCAATGACGTCCGCAATGACGGCCGCAATGACGGCCGCAGTGACGGCAGTACCCACGAGCCCAGCGACGAGCACGCCCCGCTGCTGCCCGACAGCCGCCTGGGCCTGCTGTTTGTCTGCGCCCACCCGGCCATCGATGCCGCCGTGCGTCCGGCGTTGATGCTGCAAGCGGTGCTGGGCTTGCCGGCCCAGCAGATTGCCCAGGCCATGCTCACCTCACCGGCTGCGATGGCCCAGCGGCTGGTGCGCGCCAAGCAAAAAATACGCGACGCCGGCCTGCGCTTCGAGCCACCCGGCGCCGATGAGCTGCCCGAGCGCCTGCCCGCCGTGCTCGAAGC
>JANMKO010000518.1:0-3574 GCA_031372085.1 Betaproteobacteria bacterium | reverse complement strand
CGGCTTCGTCTACTTCTACTCGGTGACGGCGCTCGACTCGACCGGGCAGCGGAGCGCGACCGGCGGCCGCGGCACGCTGACGCAGCAGGAGGGAGGCCGCGCCGCGACCGAGCACGACGGCGTGACGCCGCAGGGGGGCACGCGCGTGGCCCGGCGGGGCCGGATCCACCGCGGTTACATGACCCACCCATGACGCGCGTGGGCCAGCGCCAGAAGCGTGGCGGGGCCGGTTCTGCGGTGCGCACTTGACTGTCGGCGTCGCTTCGGGATCGGGCGGGGTGGTCTTGCCCAAATAGCTGGACGGATTTACAGTGGCTGTATATATTGACAGCATGCGAACCATCCCTATCCATGTCGCCCGGCCGGCGCCGGCCGCCGCCAATCTGCTGGTGCACGGCTTGCCGCAGGCATCGGTCAAGGGCCGGGGCACGGCCTGGGCGTTGGCGCACCGGTTCTCGAAGGACGAGCGTGCGGCTTATGACGACGGCTGGGGCACGCTGGCGCAAGCGGCAGACGAGCAAGCCTTGCCGCCCAGCACCCAGGTGCTGGAGGAACACGTCAAAACCATCCTGGCCGGCAATGACTCGCCCGACATCGGGTTTGACCTGTCGATCAACCCATACCGGGGCTGTGAGCACGGCTGCATTTATTGCTACGCCCGGCCCACCCACAGCTTTCTCAACCTGTCGCCGGGCATTGATTTTGAGACCCGCATCGTGGCCAAGGTGAATGCCGCGCAGCGGCTGCGTGAAGCGTTCCTGGCCAAAAACTACGAGCCGATGCTGCTCAACATCGGCTCGGTGACCGACGCCTACCAGCCAGCCGAGCGCAAGCTGGGCATCACCCGGCAGGTGATCGAGGTGCTGCAAGAGTTTCGCCATCCGTTTTCATTGATCACCAAGTCAGCTGGCATCGAGCGTGATCTGGATCTGATCGCACCGATGGCGGCTGACCGGCTGGCGGCGGTGTACGTATCGATCACCACGCTAGACCCGGCGCTGGCACGGGTGATGGAGCCACGCGCCGCATCACCGCAGCGCCGGCTGCAAACCATCCGGCGGTTGGCCGAGGCCGGTGTGCCGGTGGGCGTCAGCGTGTCACCGGTGATCCCGTTCTTGAACGAGCCCGAGCTAGAGCGCATCCTCGAGGCGGCGCAGGCGGCCGGTGCCACGTCGGCCTTCAGCATCGTGATCCGTCTGCCCTGGGAGGTGAACCCGCTGTTCCAGCAATGGCTTGAGCAACACTTTCCTGAGCGGGCGGCGCGGGTGATGGCCCGCATCCGCGAGATGCGTGGCGGGGCTGACAACAGCAGCAAGTTTGGTGAGCGCATGACAGGCAGCGGCGTCTGGGCGCAGTTGCTGCGCCAGCGCTTTCAAAAGGCCAGTGCGCGCCTGGGTTTGCAGCGGGCACGGGTGGAGCTGGATTTGACGCAGTTCAAGCGGGCGGCGCGGGCAGCGGCAGTACCGGTGCCGGCGCAGGCCAGCTTGTTTTGAGGCCCGGTTGCGCTGCGCCAAGGCCGGGCCGGTGCGGCTGATTGGCCCATGACAAAGGCCGCTTTCGCGGCCTTTTCACTGCGGGGCTAGCAGCGGGCGTGGGCCGCGCGGCACGGCCGCCGATCACCCGCCACCCACTCACTTGAACAGGTCTTTGACCCGGTCGGTCCAGCTTTTGGCATTGGGTGAATGCTTCTCGCCGCCTTTGGTCAGCGATTCATCCAGCTCTTTGAGCAGCTTGCGCTGGTGCTCTGTCAGCTTGACCGGTGTTTCAACCGACACATGGGCGTATAGGTCACCCGGGTAGCTGCTGCGCAAACCCTTGATGCCTTTGCCGCGCAGCCGGAAGGTCTTGCCGTGCTGCGTGCCCTCGGGCAAGTCGATTTCGGCATTGCCGGCCAGCGTGGGCACCTCGATCGACCCGCCCAGCGCCACGGTGGTGAAGCTCACCGGCACGGTGCAGTGCAGGTCATCGCCGTCGCGCTCAAAGATGTCGTGGTCTTTGATGCGGATCTCGATGTACAGATCACCGGCCGGGCCGCCGTTGGTGCCGGGCTCACCGTTGCCGGCTGAGCGGATGCGCATGCCCTCGTTGATGCCACCCGGGATTTTGACTTCCAGCGTCTTCTGGCGCTTCAACTTGCCGGCGCCGTTGCAGGTGGTGCAGGGCTCGGGGATGATCTTGCCGCTGCCGTGGCAGTGAGGGCAGGATTGCTGGATGCTGAAAAACCCCCTGCCGCATGTGCACCGTGCCGGCGCCGTTGCAGGTGCCGCAGGTCTTGGCGCTGGTGCCGGGCTTGGCCCCGCTGCCGCTGCAGGTGTCGCAGGTGTCCCAGCTCGGGATGCGGATTTGCGCGTCCTTGCCATGCGCCGCTTCTTCGAGCGATATCTCCATCGCATAGCTCAGGTCAGCGCCGCGAAATACCTGCTGGCCGCCGCCACCGCGCCGGCCGCCACCGTTGAAGATGTCGCCAAAAATGTCGCCAAACGCTTCGGCAAAACCGCCCATGCCCTCGGCGCCCGGGCCGCCCCGGTTCGGGTCAACCCCGGCATGGCCATGCTGGTCGTAGGCGGCGCGCTTTTGCGGGTCAGACAGCATCTCGTAGGCCTCTTTGGCCTCTTTGAACTTGTCTTCTGATTTTTTCGCGTCGTCACCCTGGTTGCGGTCAGGGTGGTGCTTCATGGCCAGCTTGCGGTAGGCCTTTTTGATGTCGTCTTCGGTGGCGTTCTTGGGCACACCGAGGATGTCGTAGAAATCGCGCTTGGCCATAAAAATCTCAGTGCGTCGGAAACTAAACCGCCGCGTTGAGCGGCAGACAACGTCTGCCGTTCGAACGCGGCGAGATAGGACGGCAGCCCGTGAGGGCTGTCCGGCTTATCACTTCTTGACTTCCTTGAACTCGGCGTCCACCACGTTGTCGTCGGCCGGCTTGGCCGACGCGGCCGCATCGGCCTTGGGCGCGTCGCCGGCCGGCGCACCGCCAGGGCCGGCCGCCGCCGCCTGCTCGGCGTACATCTTCTCGCCCAGCTTCTGGCTCACCGTCATCAAGGCTTCGGTTTTGGCGTCGATGGTGGCTTTGTCGTCGCTCTTCAACGCTTCTTCAGCGTCTTTGATCGCGGCCTCGATCTTTTCTTTCTCGCCCGCGTCGAGCTTGTCACCAAACTCGGCCAGGCTCTTTTTCACCGAGTGGATCATGCCGTCGGCCTGGTTGCGGGCCTGCACCAGTTCCACCTTTTTGGCGTCTTCGGCGGCGTTCAGCTCGGCGTCTTTCACCATGTGCTGGATCTCTTCTTCCGAGAGCCCCGAGTTGGCCTTGATGGTGATCTTGTTTTCTTTGCCGGTGGCCTTGTCTTTGGCGCCCACGTGCAGGATGCCGTTGGCATCGATGTCAAACGTCACCTCGATTTGCGGCAGCCCACGCGGCGACGGCGGGATGCCTTCGAGGTTGAACTCACCCAGGCTCTTGTTGCCCGAGGCCAGCTCACGCTCACCCTGGTAGACCTTGATCGTCACCGCCGGCTGGTTGTCGTCGGCGGTGGAGAACACCTGGCCAAACTTGGTCGGGATGGTGGTGTTCTTC
>JANMKO010000408.1:0-2430 GCA_031372085.1 Betaproteobacteria bacterium | reverse complement strand
CCAGATGAAGGCGGTTGTGGCGTTGGGCTACCAGTCGATTCAACCCAACGCGCGAGGACATCGATTCTTCTGGCAGGCCGAGCAGCGGCTGCATGGCGCAAAAAAACCGCGGGATTGGCTGCGCTGGCTGCTTGATCGGGTGGCCGCTACAGCGGATGAAGCGTTGGCCCAATACTGCTTCCAAGACGTGGCCTCGGCGGTGATTCACCCACCCGCCGATCTGGATGTGCCGACGATGGAAGAGATCGAGCGGTGGGTCGACTTCCCTGCGCACAGGCACCCGAAAGCGCCGCAATGGTTGGCGCAAGCATGGACATCGAGCCCTGAAGACTGGCGCGGCGACCAACACCGGCATGAGCTGAAATACCGGGCGGAGCAAATGCAAACGCGAGAGGCACGTAGGCTGGCTTTTGTGCCCCAACTGGCGGCACTGGCAAGTGGCACGGCCTCGGTGGGCTTGCTGCACCAGATCGCCTTGGCGCATGACAAGCGGTTCAGCGACGTGCACGGCGAAACGCCGGTAGAACGGGTGCAGGATTTGCTGGTGGCCGATGTGGCAACCGCAGAAGCGGCGCTTGCCAGTCTGGACCAGGTGTTGGCGCGCAATGACCTGCCGTCGGTTGACGAGATTCTCAAGTCCGACGCCAAAGGAAAGTACCACTTGATCAGGCCGGCGGCGCTGCTGGCCGCCACCCACGGCGCTGAGAAAACACCCGGTTCCCCGCTCACCTGGCCCGGTGAGCTGGCCGAAAGATTGGTGGCCTTCTACCTGACCGATGGCATGGGCAATATGCCGGGCTGGTACAAAACGCTGGTGGCACACCGGCCCGAACTCGTCGCACCCATCCTGCTGCGTTATGCGGCGCCCAAACTCAGGCGAAAAGGCAGCAACGCCATCACTGGTTTGTGGGCGCTCAGCCACGAGGCCGACCATCAGCCGCTGGCGCGACGGGTGCTTCCCGGCCTGCTGGCCGGGTTTCCGTTGCGCGCCAGTGAGCCGGGCCGGGGTGAACTGAACCGCTCGCTGCTGGCCGCACTGCATTTGCTCGACGATGCGCAGGCCGCCCACATCGTCTGTCTCAAACTCGCCCAGCCCGGGCTCGATGCTGTGCAGCGCATTGGCTGGCTGGTGGCCGATCTGCCGTACCGCGCTGAGGCAGCAGACAGCCTGGCAGCGTGGGTCGGCACAAACGAACGCCGGGCAGTGGCGCTGGGCGTCGCGCTGGACCAACAAGGCAGCCTCGAACGCACCCTGCACCGGCTTTCACCCGTCGCCGTAAGACGCCTGATCGAGGTGTTGGCGCCGATCACGCCGCGTGAGATGGGCTCACAGGGCGGCATCGTCACGGCGGCGCACAACCGCGAGCAAACGCTGCACAGCCTGCTCAGTGCCCTGTCGTCCAACCCCAGCGCGGACGCGCGCAATGAGTTGAGGGCCTTGGATCAATCAGACCGCCTGGGCGTGTGGAAGGCTGACCTGGCCTACAGCGCCCGCGCCCAGCAAACCGTTGCCCGGGAGGCGCTGTTCGAGGCGGCCGACCCGATTGCAGTGGCCAGGGTGATCGCCAATCTGGCACCGGCCAACGCCGCCGATCTGCTGGCTTTGGTGATGCAACACCTGGGCGATATCGAGGCCGGCCTGCGAGGTACAGACACCTTCCTGGTGCGTCAGTTCTGGCAGCACAAGGCCGATGGTGATGCGCCGCAAGACGAAAACTTCTGTCGCGACTTGTTGCTGCGCGAGCTGCGCCATCGATTGGCTCCGCTGAACGTCCACGTCGAGCGTGAGCCCAGCGCGGCGGCCGACAAGCGCGCTGACATGCGGGCTGAGTTCATGCGCGCAGGCCAGCGCGTTGCCGTGCCGATCGAGGTCAAAAAAGAGAACCACGACAAACTGTGGACGGCCTGGCGAGACCAGCTAAAAAACCTGTACAGCAACGACCCGGCCAGCGCAGGCAAGGGCCTGTACCTGGTGCTCTGGTTTGGTCATCGTCCGCGCGCAACGCCGGAGGGGGTGAAGCCGCGCGATGCGCAGCACCTGCTGACCTTGCTGGTTGACCGAATCCCAGCAGCCGAACGCCATCAGATCGCAGTGCAGGTGTTGGACTTGTCGCTGTTGAACCCACACGCACAGCGGCTCAAGCTGAACGCCACCCCACTCACCCCGCCACAAACCCCATCAACCGCTGCCGGATGATCGCGTCGGCCTCGGCCATGATGCGGTCGATCAGCGCTTTACAGGTGGGGATGTCGTGGATCAGCCCGGCCACCATGCCGCATGACCAGGCGCCGGCGTCCATCGCGCCTTCGAGCATGATCTTCGGGTAGACGCCGGCCACCTCGTCGATGATGTCCTCAAACTTCAGGCCCGCGCCCAGCGTTTTTTCTTTCTCCAGCAGCCGGTCCACCGCCGCGTTGCGCAGCACCCGC
>JANMKO010000292.1:0-2372 GCA_031372085.1 Betaproteobacteria bacterium | reverse complement strand
CCGGGTGGCTGCCACAATTGCCGCCATGCTCCAGTTTGACGTTCTCAGCACCGAGGCCCAGGCCCGCCGGGGCCGCCTGACACTGACCCACGGCGTGGTCGAGACGCCGGTCTTCATGCCGGTGGGCACCTACGGCACCGTCAAGGGCGTGCTGGCGCAATCGCTGCACGACATGGGCGCGCAAATCATCCTGGGCAACACCTTCCACCTCTGGCTGCGGCCGGGGGTGGACGTGATCGCGCAGTTCAAAGGGCTGCACGGCTTTGAGGGCTGGGCCCGACCCATCCTGACCGACAGCGGCGGCTTCCAGGTCTGGAGCCTGGGCGGGGCCGACGGCAGCGGCCGCAAGATCAGCGAAGAAGGCGTGCGCTTTGCGTCGCCCGTCAACGGCGACAAGCTGCTGCTGACGCCCGAGATCAGCATGCAGGTGCAAACCGTGCTGGACAGCGACATCGTGATGCAGTTTGACGAGTGCACGCCCTACCAGACCGCCGGTGTGCTGACCACCGAGGCCCAGGCCCGGGCCTCGATGGCGCTGAGCCAGCGCTGGGCCGGGCGCTGCGCCGATGAGTTTGCGCGGCTGGGCAACCGCAACGCGCTGTTCGGCATCGTGCAGGGCGGCATGTTTGAGCCCCTGCGGCAAGAATCTCTCGACGCGCTGGTGGCGATGGACTTGCCCGGCTACGCCATCGGCGGGGTCAGCGTCGGTGAGCCCAAGGACGAGATGCTGCGCATCATGGCGCACACGCCGCACCGGCTGCCGGCGCACAAACCGCGCTACCTGATGGGCGTGGGCACACCCGAAGACCTGGTGCAGGGCGTGGCCTGCGGGGTGGACATGTTTGATTGCGTGATGCCCACCCGCAATGCGCGCAACGGCCATCTGTTCACCCGCTTCGGTGATTTGAAGATCCGCAACGCCCGCCACAAGACCGACACCGGGCCGATCGATGCGACCTGCGGCTGCGTGGCCTGCGCCGGTGGCGGCGCGGGCCCTGGCGTGGCCGGCGCCGTCAGCCGGGCCTATCTGCACCACCTCGACCGTTGCGGCGAGATGCTGGGGCCGATGCTGGCCAGCCTGCACAACCTGCATTACTACCTCAACCTGATGCGTGAGATGCGCGACGCGCTTGCTGGCCGCCGCTTTGCAGCGTTCAGGGCGCAGTTCACGCTGGACCGTGCGCGCGGCGTTTAGCGCCGCGCGACCACCCCCCCCACCCCACCCGCGCCGACCTGGCCAAAATGCCTGGCGGCGCCACAACGGACACACACGCCCGATGGCGACCACCTCTCCACCCCGGCGCAAAGCCATCCCGCCGGCCACGCCGGCTGGCCAGACCCAGGCCGGCCAGGCGCTGCCAGCCGCTGTGCAGCCGGCCAAAGTACCCCCAACGGCGCCGGCCGGCCCGGCCCGGACAAGCAAGAAGCCGACACGCCGGCCGGCCACCCAGCCGCGCGTCAGGCCCGCCGCCGGGCCGGCCAAACTGGCCAAACCGGCCAGGGCGGTCGAGCCTGCCACGCCGGGCACGCCCGGCACGCCGGTCATGCCGGTCATGCCGGTCAAGCCGATCAAGCCGATCAAGCCGATCAAGCCGATCAAGCCGGTGGCACTGCCGAAAGCCGTTGCAGCGCTGAAACCGGGCGCGCCGCCCCGCACGGCGGCGCCCGAATCGGTGGCCAAGAACGCGGTGGCCAAAAAGGCGGTAGCCAAAAAGGCGGTGGCCAACAAAGCCGTGGCAAAACCACCGGTCGCCCCGATGGCCGTGGCTCAACAAGCCAGTGCCCCGCCGCCGGCCGCCAAGCAAGGCGCTGGCCAGAAGGTGATGGCCCGGAAAGCGCTTGCCAAGAACGTCGTGGCGCAGAAGGCAGTGCCCCAAAAAGCAGGGGCCCAGAAAGTGGTGGCCCAGAAAGTGGTAGCCAAAAAACGCCAGGCCAAACCGGCGGTGGCCGGGGTCGATCAGCCGCGGGTGGCCGCGCCGGTGCCGGTGCCGGTCTTGGCGGCCGCTATCGCGCCTCCCGCACCCCCGCTGCTGTCGGTGCCCCCGGTGCCCGCTGCGGGGCCCGCCTCGGCCGTTGCCCCCAGCGGCCCCGCGCACAGCGAGATCACGCTGACCGACGGCCCCCGGCGCTGGCTGGTCTGGCGGCCCGGCCATGCCTGCCCGCCCACGCTGCAAGCCGCAGCGGCCTTGCGGCTGGACGCCCATCAACACCTCGCGCCCGATGACGACAGCGCACTGCCCACGCTGCTGCGCCTGGCGGCCGATGCCGGCCATGTGCTGCGGGTGCAAGACGCCGTGTGGCCGCACCTGGCCGCGCACCGCGACGCGCGCAGCCGCCTGGCGGTGCTGGCGTCGGCCTACCCCGCCGGCCCG
>JANMKO010000244.1:0-3662 GCA_031372085.1 Betaproteobacteria bacterium | reverse complement strand
GGCGCCCAGGTACGCTGACAGTGAAGCGCTGCCGATGTGCCCCCCGTTGTACGCAACCACTTCGACCGGGAAGGATCTGATGATCTCATACAAAAATATGCCTTCATTGATTGTCCGGCCGGGTGACTGGATCAATGTATGTATTCTTGTGACACTGTCGCTAGCCGCATTCACAAGCAGCTGTGAGAATGATCGTGCAATTTGCACATCAAGCACGCCAACACAGGTAACCCAGATTTCTTTTGCGGGAAGGTGATCAGTCATATTTTGCCACGCCGAACGTTTGAGTTACTAACCTGCGCTTTGTGACGCGCCGGGTTGGGGCTTTGATGAAATGGTGCGCAAACTTGGGCCGCCGCAAAGTGGCAGGCTGAACGTGGTGTCAGGCCCCGCTGATTAAAACGTGGATTGCGTTGCCGCGGCTTCGCAAGTAGCGCAAGAGCGCCTCACGATAATGCGAGAAGTGTTTTTTACCTGTCACATCGAAGAAGGCAGCCGCCAACTGACTATATGCCGCAGCAATGCCAGTCGCCACAAGCGCACACGCTGACAGGACCAGCCCGATGGGTTTCCGGAGGCAACGGAATGATCGATTCATATTCTCACCTTGCCAATTACAGCAGGACATGTCCATCACAACTTTGTTGACGGGCTGGAAAAGCACCAGCTGCGCGGCCTACCGGTCGAGAGAATGGTCAGGCAGCGCCGGCGCAGTTTTGAATACCCATTTCAGCTACAAATTCGGCTCGCGACGCGCCACTGTTTGGTTTGCCATGTGCCAAGCACCACGCGAGTAAATCATCTGAGTTTATGTTGGACTTCTCCGCATTCACGCCAGCCATCCGTAGTTTTTTGAGCGTCTGCTCCGCCATGTCAGTCCATTCGTGATAGGTGTCTTCAAACCGGTCGGGATCGCTTGCAGCAGCTTTGACCTTGCGCCAGTTCTCTTCTGTGTACCAGCCGACTCCGACCACCAGCTTGGCAGGCACCGTCTTGGGCCTGAGCCATGCTGGCAAGTTGTGTTTAATTTTCCTGGGCGTTGATGCGGCGATAATATTCTCCTGCCATGCCTGACGTTTGAGCTAACCGGCCCATTGTGGTGAGCTGGCATTTGGGCTAGGCTTTTTTAGCCCAAATGACGGCCTGCCGCAATGGGCCCGGTTGAGCGAAGGGTCAGGCCACAGTGACGCCGAGTTGCAATTGCATGAAAACACTGTGTGGATCTGGGGGATATGAGCCAAATGGCCCCGAAACAGAAAAACCGTGACTGCGGTATAGGCTATGGGCCGGTTTGAAGGCTGGATGTGATCCAGTTTCGAGGCTGAGCACACGGTAGCCGCGATTGCGCGCTACTGCAAGGATGTGCTGCAGGAGTTTGCGACCGGCACCTTTACCCCGTGCTGCATTGGGTGTGCGCATCGATTTGACCTCACCGTGGGATGGCGATAGCTCTTTGAGCGCTCCACACCCGAGTAACTGCCGATCCTGCCAGATCGTCCAGACAGTAATTTCTGGTGCCCGCAGTTTTGACAGATCAAGTGCAAATACCTGTTCGGGAGGCGACAACTCGTACATGTTATCAAGGTGCTCCTGCAAAAGCGCATGCACTTGCGGCCGTGAGAGATCATCGATTTCGATATGCATTTTGATTGGAGATGCTGAGGTTTATGCGGTCTACGTCGAAGACGACCGCAACATGTTGCGACGCCTGTCGTTGCTGGACTTGTCCACAAGAGGGCAGAAGACGAAACATTTCTTGTATGAAGGTATCGCTTGCCTTGGATTGGGGTCGGGCGTGGCGCACAGCCATTCGTTTGTGCCGCCTACCGTGCCTTCATATAAACCGCATAAAGCGCCGGCCGCAAATCGCGCAGCCGTTTGCGGCTGTCGATCACCTCATGATGCCGGCCCTGGCGCTCCAGGCCCAGTAACTCGGCCATCAACCTGAAAGCCTGTTCGGGCAGGCTGTTCTGCCCTGTTTGCGCCCCGCGCAGCAGGGGCAACAGGGCCGGTTGGTCGATCAGCAGCCAGGCCGGGAACCAGGCCAGCGCGCCGATGCCGTCGTCCGGGCCCGGGTCGAAGCTGTCGTCAAAGCGGCCCAGCAGGCGGTTCAGCAGGGGGTCGGCCAGCGCCTGGGCGGTGTCGGCAAAACGCGGCGGGGCCAGCCAAAGCAGTTCCAGCAGCAACGGCCAGGTGCTGTCCAGCCCCGCGCTGCGGTGCTGGGCCTGGGCCATCCAGCCCAGCGGCGCGGGGATACGGCGCCAGGACTCGATGCCCCGCACAGCGTTTGCGGCGGCCTGTGCGGCAACGTCTGCGCCGGCTGGTGCGGCGGCCTGTGCAGCGGCGCCTGCGCCGACGTGTGCGGTGGCTTGTCCGGCACCCACCCCGGCGGCTGCGGCAGCCGCGCGCAACCACAGCGGCGCGGCATGGTCGTCGGGCCGCGCTGGCACAAACGGCAGCAGCGCGGCGCGCTGTGCCAGCCCGCGCCACAGCGGCGCCAGCCAGCCTGCCCCGGCCATCGGGCCAAACTGCGCGCAGGCGGCGGGCACCACCCGCTGTTGCAACGGCGCCCGCGCTTGCGCGGCATCGTCGTGGCAGGTGAAGGCGGCGGTGTCGGTGGCGGCCAGCAGCGCCGTGACCAGCGTTTGCAGCGCGGGCAGCGCGCCGTGTTGCGCGTCAAAGTCGGCCAGCACCCGCGTGGCGTGCGCGGCGGCGGCTGGGTCGCGCCGCAGCAGTGCGTCCAGCGCGTCGTTGCGCAACATCGTGTCGCGGCTGTGCTCAAACAGGTCGAGCTGTGGGGCAGGGCCGATCACCGTGGCGCCCCAGAACGCAGGATGCATGCGCCGGTCTGCGGCGGGTCCAGCGGCGGGGCGGGGCCGTTCACCGTGGCGCCCCTACATGCCTTTGAACAGGTTGCTGTAGCTGCGGCTCACTTCAAGCTTCTCGCCGTGGCCACGCACGCTGACGATCTGCCGGCCGCGAAAATCCCGGGTGATGCCGGCAATGGCTTTGACATTCACCAGCGTGGACCGGTGGATTTGCCAGAACAAGGCCGGGTCCACCTCGTCGATCAGCTCTTTGATCGGTTTGCGGATCAGCGCCTCCACCGTGGCCGTCTGCACCCGGGTGTATTTTTCGTCGCTGATGAAAAACAGCACCTCAGTCACCGGGATCATCTGGATGCCGGCGCCCACGCTGGCTTGAATCCAATCCAGGTATTTGGCCGCGCCGCCCGGGTTCAACTGGCCGGCCAGCTTGTGCAGCAGTTGCTGCAACGGCGGCGCGGGTTGGCCGCGTGGCCCACCGTCGGCGCCTGCAAGTGGGCCGGCGTCCGGCGCGTCGCGCAGCGCCAGCCGCTGGCGGATGCGCTGGGCCGTCAGCACCAGCCGGTCGCGCTCAGCCGGCTTGAGCACGTAGTCGCACACGCCTTGCTCAAACGCCTCGACCGCGTACTGGTCGTAGGCGGTGATGAAGACGATCTCGGGCAGGTGCTCGTCATCGGCCACCACCATCTGCGCGATCTGGCGCGCCGCGTCCACGCCCGTCAGGCCCGGCATGCGGATGTCGAGAAACACGATCTCGGGCCGGTGCTGGTTGACCAGCTCAACCGCCTCCAGCCCGTTGCGCGCCTCGGCCACGATTTGCAGGTCGGGCCAGGCCTC
>JANMKO010000534.1:0-6128 GCA_031372085.1 Betaproteobacteria bacterium | reverse complement strand
CGCGCCGGGCAGGCGCTGCAGGCGCACCAGCGGCGTGTTGCCGATGGTGTCTTCGATGGTCTGGTAGGCCGGGGCAACCGGCGGGCTGACAGGATCACGACGCATGGACAAATTGAACCTCCGGCGCCGATTGTGTCAGCGGCGCCCGGCACAGCGCACAGCCGTGGCCGCTGACCCTGCATGACATAATCCGCGTCGACGCCGCACCGCCCGGTGCGACCTGCCCGCGTGACGAAATCGGTAGACGTAGCGGATTCAAAATCCGCCGCCGCAAGGCGTGCCAGTTCGAGTCTGGCCGCGGGCACCACACCCCCACTCGACATGCCGCCACTGCCTCCGGTCACCAAGGCGCTGATGCTGATCTGCACAGCGGTGTTCTGTATCCAGTTGCTGCTGCCCATCGTGCCCCTGGATGCGCTGTTTGCGCTGTGGCCGCTGGGCAGTGGCCGGTTCTGGCCCTGGCAGTTGGTGAGCTACGGCTTTCTGCACGGCGACATGCTGCATTTGTTCTTCAACATGCTCGGGCTGTGGATGTTTGGCAGTGAGCTGGAGCGGCTTTGGGGCCGCAACCGCTACCTGCAAATGCTGCTGGCCAGCGTGGTGGCGGCGGCGCTGGTGCAGCTGGGCTTCACCATGCTCACCGGTTCCCGCGCACCGACGGTGGGCGCGTCAGGGGCGCTGTTCGGGCTGCTGCTGTCGTTTGGCATGCTGTTCCCTGATCGCATCATCATGCCGCTGTTCCCGCCCATCCCGATGAAGGCACGCACCTTTGTGATGGTGTTTGGCGGGCTGGAGTTGCTGTTCGGCCTGACCGGCGGCAGCGGTGTGGCGCACTTTGCCCACCTGGGCGGCATGCTGGGCGCCTGGCTGATGATCAGCTGGTGGCGCGGCAAATTGCCGTTCAGCAGCGGGCCGGGGCGGCGCCGCCGCTGACCCATCGGGCCGGGCACGCCGGGCGGCCCGGGCCACCACAGCCCCGCAACCGCACCCGCGACCCGCGCTTGTCGCCGAACACCCCCGCCGCAGCAGGGGCGTCAGGATCAGATCATGCTTCGCAGGGCCTGTCATCTTCGGGTGGCACCGGACTCCTTGGTCTGTCAATTTCGGGAGCGCTGCGATGAAGCCACGCCTGCCACCCATCCCGGCCGCCGTCTGGACTGCCCTGCTGGCCTTGCTGGCCGCCTGGCTGCTGACCTGGTCGTCCTCGGGGCTGGCGTCGGTGGCTGAGAGCGGCAGTGATCTGGTGGCGCGGTCGCAGGCGCTGCAACGGGCCCACCAGGCGGTGCTGGGCGTGCAGGTGATCGCGCTGGACGGTGCCCGGTCCAATGCCACGCTGGGCCGGGCGCGCAGCGGGTCGGGCGTGCTGATCGGCGCCGATGGCCTGGTGCTGACCATCGGCTACCTGGTGTTGGAGGCCGAGCAGGTGCAATTGGCGCTGGGCGACGGCCGCAGCATCCCGGCCCGGGTGCTGGGCTATGACGTGGCCACCGGCTTTGGCCTGCTGCAGGCGCTGGCGCCACTGGCGCTGCAGCCGGTGGTCATCGGCAGCGCGGCCAGCACCGGGGTTGGCGGCACAACGCTGTCGAGCCAGCCGTTGATGATTGCCAGCGGCGGTAACGCGGCGGAGGTCAGCGCCGCGCAGCTGGTGTCGCGGCGGGCGTTTTCGGGCTATTGGGAGTACCACATCGAGGGCGCGCTGTTCACCGCCCCACCCCGGCGCGACCACAGCGGCGCGGGCCTGTTCAACCCGCAGGGTGAGCTGATCGGCATCGGCTCGCTGCGGGTGGCCGATGCGGCCGGTGCGCCCACCGATGCCGACGACGACCTGCGCACCCGCCAGGGCGGCAATATGTTTGTGCCGGTGGATCTGCTGCTGCCCATCCTGGACGATCTACGTCGCCAGGGCAGCAGTGCGGCCAGCCGGCGCGCCTGGCTGGGCATGAACTGTGTTGAGCAGGCCGGCGGCCTGCGGGTGGTGCGGGTCAGCGACGACAGCCCGGCCGACGTGGCCGGCTTGCTGCCCGGTGACCGCATCCTGCGCATCGACGGCACGGCGGTGAGCGCGCTGGCCACGCTGTGGCAGGCGCTGTGGGCCGGCGGCGCGGCCGAGCGCGAGGTCACTTTGGACATCGAGCGCGACCAGCAGCCACAGACGCTGAAGGTGTTCTCGGTGGACCGCATGAAGACGCTGCGCCACGCCGAAGGCATCTGATCCGGCCGCCGCCAGGCCGGTGCGGCGGCGCAGTGTGATCCGTCAGGCCAGCAAGCCCTGCACCACGGTGGGGTAGCGCAGCCGCAGCCCCAGCTCTTGCTTGAGGCGCTGGTTGTGCAGCCGGCGAGACTCAGCCATGAAGCTCAGCTGCAGCGGCGACAGCAGCGCGGCGGCTTGCGCGCGAGACAGCCGCGGCGGCCGGGGCAGGCCGCACAAATCAGCGGCCAGATCAAAGTAGTCGCCCATGCGCAGGTCGGTGTCGTCGCAGACATGCACCACCCGCTGCGGCAGGCCCCGGTGCAGCGCGGCCACGCAGGCCCGCGCCAGGTCATCGGCGTGGATGTGGTTGGTGTAGACATCGTCCTGCCTGCGCAGCACCGGTGCGCCGCGCAACAGCCGGTCGCGCGGGTGACCACCGGGCCGGTCGCCGGCATAGATGCCGGGGATGCGCAGCAGTGACACCTTGACGCCAAAGTCGCGGCCAAAGGTGCGCAGCCGGGTCTCGGCGTCTACCCGGCGGCGCGCCCGGTCGGTGGCCGGCGCCACCGGGCGGGTCTCGTCGAATGACGCACCGCCCGCGTCACCGTAAACGCCGGTGGTGCTGCCGTAGACCAGCCGGGTCAGCCGCCCGCCCGGCCGGGCCAGCGCGGCCAGCAGGTGGGCGGTGCGCAGGTCGGTGGGGCCCACCGGGGCCGGCGGCGCCAGGTGCAGCACGGCGTCGGCCAGGCCGCCCAGCCGCAGCAGGCTGGCGGGATGGTCCAGGTTGCCCGGCAACGGTATGGCGCCGGCCTGGCGCAACTCGGCAAACCGCGCTGGCGACGAGGTCAGCGCCAGCAGCCGCCAGCGCCCGCGCAGCAGGCGCAGCACACGCAGACCGATGTCGCCGCAGCCCACCACCAGCAAGGTGGGACGGCGGGCTTTGGCGTTGGGCGGCATCGGGTCTGGGGGGCAACGGTCACAATCCCGGTCCAGTTTACGTGCCCCGATTCGGCCGTCTGCCCGCCGCAGCACGCCTGCCCTGCCGCCCGACCATGCGTTTTACCGTCACCCTTGAACCGTCCGGCCGCGCCTTTGAGGTGCAGCGTGATGAGCCGATCCTGTCGGCCGCCATCCGCCAGGGCGTGGGCCTGCCGTACGGCTGCCGCGACGGCGCTTGCGGCTCGTGCAAAAGCCGGTTGATCGAAGGCCGGGTGCTGCACGGCGCCCACCAGCACAAGGCGCTGAGCGTGGCCGACGAGGCGGCCGGGCTGATCCTCACCTGCTGCGCCACGCCGCAAAGTGATTGCGTGGTGTTGGCGCGCAGCGTGCCCGGCGCCGGTGAGTTTGCGGTGCTCAAAATGCCCAGTCGGGTGATCAGCCTGAGCCGCGCCGCCGCCGACGTGCTGGTGCTGCGGCTGCAACTGCCGGCCAACCAGCACTTTCAATACCACGCCGGCCAGTACATCGAGTTCATCCTGGCCGGCGGCGCGCGGCGCAGCTACTCGATGGCCTGTGCACCCGGCCGTCTCGGCAGCCCGCCGGCCATCGAGCTGCACCTGCGGCACCTGGCCGGCGGGCTGTTCACCGACGCGGCGTTCAGCACGCTCAAAGCCAAGGACATCCTGCGCATCGAAGGCCCGTTTGGCAGCTTTTTTCTGCGCCAGTCGCACAAGCCGATCATCCTGCTGGCCTCGGGCACCGGCCTGGCGCCGATCAAGGCGCTGGTCGAGCAACTGCAAGACACCGCTGCCCGCCGGCCGGCGGTGCTGTACTGGGGCGGCCGGCGCCGGGCGGATTTGTACCTCGACGATTGGGCCCGGCAGGCAGCGGCCGATCTGCCCTGGCTGCGCTACATCCCGGTGCTGTCCGAGCCGCAGGCCGCCGACGGCTGGGCTGGCCGCACCGGTTTTGTGCACCAGGCGGTGATGGCGGATTGGCCCGATCTGTCGGGCCACCAGGTGTATGCCTGCGGCGCGCCGGCGATGGTGGACGCGGCGCAGCGTGATTTTGTGGATCGCTGCGGGCTGCCGGCAGACGAGTTTCTGGCCGATGCCTTCACGTCCGAGGCCGACAAGCATGGCGACTGATGCCGGGCACCGCCCGCGCCCGCCGGCTCACGGCGCCGGCTGCAGGCGCTGTAAATCGGCCAGCGTGTTGGCGTTGAAAAACGCATCGGCGTCGTCAAACAGCACCGTGGCGCAGCGGTGCTGGCCGGTCCAGCGATCAATCTTGCGCTGGCCGGACTGGGTGAAGACGACCAGACTTTCGATCAAGCGGGCGGCCATCAGGCAGAACACCGGCTGCACTTGGGCGTGGCCGTGCTCCAGGGTGGCGGCCATCGCGATGTCGGCGTCTTGCGCCACCAGCGCGGCGGCCAGCCGGGCCACCAGATCGTGCGGGAAGTTGGGCGTGTCGCAGGGCACGGTGACGAGGTACGGCGTCTCGCAGTGCTCCAACCCGGCCAGAAAACCGGCCAGCGGGCCGGGGTAATCGTCAGACCCGCCCGCCATGGCATCCGGCCACACCGGCACGCCCATTGAGTCGTAGGCGCCCAGGTTGCGGTTGGCATTGACCATCATCTGCCCCACCTGCGGGCCCAGCCGCAGCAGCGCATGCATCGCCAGCGGCAGGCCAAGGTGGTTTTGCAAGCCCTTGTCCACACCGCCCATGCGGCTGCCCCGGCCGCCGGCCAGCACCAGGCCGGTGATTTCACTGGTGGGGATGGTCATTCCAGGTCTCCTGCCGGGCCGCCCCAAAGGAGACCTGCGCCCCCTCGGGGGGCCGCGAACGAAGTGAGCTGGGGGGCCATAGTCAGGTTTCCAACAGATCAAAGCCTTGGGCTTCGACTTGCATGAAGGCGTTGGTCATCGCCGCCACCGCCGTCCAGGTGCTGGCGCGGGGGTGGGCCGCCACGGCGTCGCAGAGTTTCTCGACCCAGGGTTGAAGGTGGGTGCGGAAAAACCGCTGCTGCTGGGCCAGGTTGCACACCGCCACATCGTCGCCGGCGATCAGCCAGCGCATCACCTCGAAGCCGAAGGCGATATGGTCTTCGGTTTCCAGGCTCTGCGTGTCGCGCGTCAGGCCCAGCGCGGCCAGATCATCGCGCAGCGTGGCCAGCGGTTTTTCGTTCAAGAAGCCACTGAGGTAAAACGAGCCGTAGGCCAACACCTCGGGCCGGCCAACGGCAAAAAACAGCGCTTCGTGCTCGGCCGCTGCGGTGGCCACGGTGGTGGCGCGCATCGCCGCCACCAAATCAGCCCAGGGCGCCTCCAGATGGCCACCGCGCTGCGGCGCCTCGGTCACCGCCACCGCAAACTGCTGCAGCAGCGCGGCATCCGGGGGCGCCAGCCACAGGCCGGCGAGCAGGCCGTACAGCTCGGCCCGGGCCAGCTCTTCACTGTGGTCGGCGGTGGCAAATCGCAGCGCTTGGGGCGGGGCGGTGGGGTCGGTCATGGGCGGCGGGCGTTTACAGATCGGTGATGCGGGTTTCGGTCGGGTCGGTGTGCAGGTCGATCACCCGGCAATCGCCGCACATTTTCAGCCGGTTCGCCGCCGTGCCTTGAAACGCCGAATGGCCGGCCAATTTGGTGAGCATGGCTTCAATCGCGCGCAAAGTGCCAAACGGCTTGGCGCAGCGGATGCAGGCATACGGCGCCACCTGGTGCAGCACGCGCGCCGCTTTGCGCGCCTTGCCCTCGTCGGCCAGCCACAGGCGCGGGGCCAGCGTGATGGCGTCTTCGGGGCAGGTGGTGGCGCACAGGCCGCACTGCACGCAGTTTTTCTCGATGAAGCGCAATTGCGGCTGGTCGGGGTTGTCGAGCAGCGCGCTCTCGGGGCAGGCGCCAACGCAGCTCAGGCACATCGTGCATTTGGCGGTGTCGATCAACAGGCTGCCAAACGGCGCGCCGGCCGCCGGCAGCGTGATGGCCTCGGCTTT
>JANMKO010000174.1:0-5207 GCA_031372085.1 Betaproteobacteria bacterium | reverse complement strand
TGCTGGCCCAGCACCACCACGGCGGCTGAGCCGATAAAGCAACCATGCGGCTGCAAGGTGTCGAAATCCAGCGGCACATCGGCCAGACTGGCCGGCAAGATGCCGCCCGATGCACCGCCCGGCAGATAGCCATACAGCGTGTGGCCGTCGGCCATGCCGCCGCAAAACTCATCCACCAGCTCACGCAGGGTGATGCCGGCCGGCGCCAGCTTGACGCCCGGCCAACGCACCCGGCCGCTGACCGAAAAACTGCGCAGCCCTTGGCGGCCATGCCGGCCGAAGGCGGTGAACCAGGCCGGGCCGCGCTCGATGATGTCGCGCACCCAGTACAGCGTCTCCAGGTTTTGCTCCAGCGTGGGCCGGCCAAACAGCCCTGTCTGGGCGATGTAGGGCGGGCGCAGCCGGGGCTCACCGCGCTTGCCCTCGATGCTTTCGATCATGGCCGACTCTTCACCGCAGATGTAGGCGCCGGCACCGCGCCGCAGCTCGATGGCAGGCAGCGGGCACGGTGGGTCGGCCCGCAGGCGGGCCAGCTCGTGTTCGAGGATGGCGCGGCAGCCGGCGTATTCATCGCGCAAATACAGGTAGACGGCCTCGGTGCCCACCACCTGGGCCGCTATCAGCACGCCTTCCAAAAAGCGGTGCGGATCACGCTCAAGGTAGCTGCGGTCTTTGAAGGTGCCGGGCTCGCCCTCGTCGATATTGACGGCCAGCAGGCGCGGGCCGTCAAAGTCACGCACGATGCGCCATTTTTTGCCGGCCGGAAAGCCGGCCCCGCCCAGGCCACGCAGGCCCGAGCTTTCCATCGTCCGCAGCAAATCCTCGGCATCGTGCTCACCGTTGACCACCGCTGCGGCCAGACGGTAGCCGCCCGCCGCGCAGTAGGCGGCGTAGCCGACATACGCCGGCCCGGTATCGGTCAGATTGCCCAGCTCGGGCCCGGTGATGGCCGCAGGCGCCAGCGCAGCGGGGTTGAAGCGGCCGTCGCTGGCGGGCAAGGGGTGGTGGCGGTTGCCGGCCCGCACGTTGGCCAGCACCGCCGCCTCATGGGCCATCGGCACCGGCGCCTGGCCGACCACCACCACGGGCGCCTGCTCGCAGCGGCCAACGCAGGGCACGGCCACCACCCGCACGCCTTGACGCCCACCTTGACGCAGGTGGTGAACGGGCTCGGATGCCAGCACGGTGGCCAGGCGCTGGTGCAGGGCGTCGGCACCGGCCATCGCGCAAGACAGGCTGTTGCACACCCGCACAGTGAGCGCCGGTGGCACGGCGTCGTCGGCCACGGTGTCGAAGTGGTGGTAGAAGCTGGCCACCTCGGCCACCTCGGCCAGGCCCAGCTTCATGTCGAAGGCCAATGCCACCAGGTGGCGCTGGAACAAGGCGCCGTGCGCGTCATTGAGCTGGTGCAGCAGCTCGATCAGCCGGTCGCGGCGGTGCGGCCCGGGGCCCAGCAAGGCACGCAACTCGGCCAGCGCGGCGTTGTCGGGCTGGCGGCCTTTGAGCTGGCCGATGCCGCGGCCCGGGTTCTGGCCCCCACGCTGGCCCTGGGCTCGCCCATCACGCAGTTGCTGGCGCAGCGCATCGGGGCTGATGCGGGCCACTTCGGTCAGGGTGGGCGTCATCGGAAGACCCATTAAAAAGAATCCTCCATCATCATCGGCCGCAGGGGCCGCTGTCCAATGGAAGCCACGAACCGGGCGATTCAGTGGCTGAATGGCGAGCCGGCGCAGCGTGCCCACGCCAGCCTCGCGGCGCGCGGCCGGCGCCCATCACTTTACCCGGCGTCAGCCACTGTGCCGGCGCCCAGCGCGCCGCTGTGCGCGGCCACCTCGGCCATCCAAGGGGCCTGCTGGGCCAGCGCCAATGCAGCCTGCAACGCCAGCGTGGGCCGGCCGGCGGCGCTGGTGAGAAACGCAATCGGCGTCAGCAACTCGGGCGCCTGCAGCGGCCGGGCGCACAAGCCCGGCTGGGCCAGCGCCAGATCCACCAGCGCCCCCGGCAGCACCGCCGCCAGCGTGGGGGCCTGCAAGGCCACCAGCAGCGCCAGCACCGAGTTCGTCTCCAGGGCCGGGTCGGGCCGGCAGCCGGCGGCCAGGAAGGCCTGGTCCAGCAGCTGGCGGTTGTGCATCTCGGGCGTCAACATCACCAGCGGCAGCGCGCCGGCCTCAAGCCAGGTGATGGGCGCGCCGAATGCCGACGCTGCTGCGGCCGACGGCGCCGCCGCCGCCGACGGGCCCTGCGCCGCCGGGCCAGGCGCCGCGTGCCAGCCCACAACAGCACGCTGCACCACAAAGTAGCGCTCTTCGTACTGCGGCCACAGCACCAGGCCGCGGCCACGCACCTCGGGCCGGTTGCTGTAGCCCAGCGCCAGGTCGAGTGAGAGGTTGTCCAGCCCGGCGTCCAGCTCGGGTGAGCTCAGCGAGCGCAGCACCGGCACCAGCCCCGGTTGCGCGCTGCGCAGCCGGGCCGCAAAGCGTGCCGCAATCGGCATCGCCGTGGGCACGGCGCCCAAATGCAGCCGGCCTTGCGGCGCGCCCGCCCGGCCTGCCAGCGCCTGGCGCAGCGCCTCGGCCTCGTGCAGCAGGCGGTGGGCATGGGCCAGCGCCAGCTCGCCTTCGGGCGTCAGCCCCTCGTACTGGCGGCTGCGCCGCACCAGGGTGACGCCCATCTGCGCCTCCAGCGCCCGGATGGCGTTGGACAGCGCCGGCTGGGTGATGTGGCAGGCCAGTGCGGCCCGGCCAAAGTGCTGGTGCTGGGCCAGCGCGGCCAGGTAGCGCAGGGCTTCGAGCAGGTTCATCCGGTGAGTCTAGGCGGCCAGTCGAGGCGGCAAGTCCGAGCGTGTGCCGGCGACACAGCGCCCAAAAACCAAAGCGCTGCCGGCGCTGCGGCAAGACATCGTCTCACTGAACCCCAGAGTGAGCCGGGTCAAGAACGGTCAACGCGCCGACCCGCTGATGCCGGCCACCGAGCCGGGCCAGAGAGCCGGCGGCTCAAGAAAGCAAGCCCCGCCGGCCAGTCACAATCGCGCCTTTTTGCGGGTGGCGGTGGCCACCCTGACAAGGGCGCATGTTCAAGAATCTGATGGTTTACCGGCTGGCGCCGGATTGGGCAGCCACCGTGCTGCAAATCGACGACGCGCTGGGCGGCGCCCGTTTTACAGAATGTGGCCGCACACAGCAACGCTCAGCCGGCTGGGTGAGCCCGCGCGCTAACGCGCACGGCGCGCTGGTCGAGGCCATCGCCGGCCAGTGGCTGCTGCAATTGATGGTGGAGCAAAAAATAGTGCCGGCCGCGGTGATCAAGCGCCAGGTGGATGCGCTGGCCGCGCAGGTTGAAAAGCAAACCGGCCGCAAGCCCGGCAAAAAGCAGCGCACCGAGCTGAAAGACCAGGCTTTGCTGGATTTGCTGCCGATGGCCTTCACCAAGCGCGCGTCGGTCAACGTGTGGATGGCGCCGGCCGACCGGCTGTTGGTGATCGATGCCGGCAGCGCCAGCCGGGCCGACGAGGTGCTGACGGCGCTGGCCCAGGCGCTGCCGGGCTTTGCGGCGGTGCTGGTCAACACCGCCGTGTCACCGGCGGCGGCCATGGCCGAATGGCTGGTGAGCGGTGAGGCGCCGGCCGGCTTTGCCATCGACCGCGACTGTGAGCTCAAAGCCGCCGACGGCGAAAAGCCGGTGGTGCGCTATGCCCGCCATGCGCTCGACATCGCCGAGATCCGGGCCCACATCCAGGCCGGCAAACAGCCCACCCGGCTGGCGCTCACCTGGCAGGGCCGGGTGTCATTCATGCTGACCGACGGCTTGCAGATCAAGAAGATCAGCTTTCTGGACGGGGTACTGGCCGGGCCGCGCGGCGCCAGCCCGACCAAAAAAGACGACCCATTTGATGCCGATGCGGCCATCGCCACCGGGGCGCTGGCGCCGATGATTGGCGACTTGCTGGACGCGCTGGGCGGCGAGGCGGTGTTGGGTGATGCCCCTGCGCTTGCCGCCGCCGTGCCGGCCGCAAAACCAGCGCCAGAACCTGCTGCCGCCTGACCGCGCCGCGCTTTACTGCCGGCGGCGCGCCGCGCCCAGCAATACCAGCACGCCGGCCGCCATCAGCAACACGGTTTGCGGCTCAGGCACCGCCGCCAGCATCTGGGCGCCCAGGATCTGGTGGGTGATTGCCGTGGGGTGGATGTTGTCCCAGTAGACAAACGTGGCCGGGTTGCAGCCGGCGGTGGCCAGGCACGAATGGCTGACATCGGTAAAGCCATTGCCCGGCGCACCGCCCACCAGGGTGCGCTGGGCCTGCATCACATCAAAGTAGTAAAACTTTTCGTCGGCCCAAGCCGCCGCCAGGCCGCTGTAAGCCAGGGCCAGCTGGGTGTTGAAGGTTTCGGACGCAAACGTCGCCTGCGCTACGCCATTGGCGCTGATGGCCTCGGGCGTCAGCCCCAAGTCGGGCATGTTGGGCAGCAAGAAGTTGTGCGCGCCCAGCCCGTGCAGCGTGCTGACGATGCTGGTCAAGTTGCCGATGGCCGCCGCAATGGCCGCACCCACGGCCGCCGGGCCGCCGCCCGCCGCTGCCCGCAAATCATTGGCCCCGCCCCAGACGGTGTACAGCGCGCCGCTGTCGGCCGGGTTGCCCCCCAGCGCCGCGCTGAAGCCGGCCAACTGGGTGAGCATGCCGGTATTGGGCAGTTGCCCGCCCGTGCCGGTGGTGGCGCCGGCAATCGCCAGATCCCGGAACTGCAGCGCATTGTTCAGCCCCAGGCCGGTGGCCAGGACTTCCACCGCCACCACGCCGTTGGAAAATCGCCCCTGGTAATACGGAAAGCCCGGCACGCCGACGGCCGCAAACAGGTTGCCGTTGTCCGACAGGCTGTCGCCAAACACCACCAGGCCGGTGAAGGGCGCGGCGGCCACCAGCGCGGCCGCCGGCACGCTGGCCAGGCACAAGCTGGCCGCAGCGGCGGCGCAGGCCAGGCGGGCAAAGGTGGTGATGGTCATAAAAACTCCGGGGTCGGTGGGCGAAGCCCGCAGGTTATCCACGCGGCTGGCCCTGAACCACCCCGAACCCCCCTCAAGTGGGGGGTGCCCAGCGTCGGCGGCCGGCGGCCCAAGGCGTCAAGTGTCTTTGCTGACCTTGATGGTCGGGAACTTGCTGGAAAAATCCTTCGCCTTGTCGGCGATCTTGACGGCCACCAACCGCGCCACCG